>JABDJE010000161.1 GCA_013002625.1 Saprospiraceae bacterium
TACGCAGTGTGTCTATCATTCCGGCTACATCAACATTTTCTTGTATCAGCTGAATTGCTTTTGCAATTTTCCAGGGTGTACGGCGATTGATTTTCACTTCAATTTTACTAATCTTGACTACAACGCCATAGGTGTCTAATAGGGTTCTGACTACCGGCACATTGAACGCATGGATATATGCCAATGAATCGTCTGATATATGGCCCTCACCAGTAACGACTATGCCAGATAAAGGCGAGTCTGAAATATCCTCTTTTTTAGACATTTCTTTAATCCTAGCGATGGATTGGTCCAATACTCTTGAACTTACAACCAATAGATTATCGCTGGACTTTGACAGCTCGTGCATTTCAACCAAAGAACCGGCAAGAATATTTTCCACTTTGTTGAAGCCTTTCTCTTTATAATATTCCATTGTCCCGTCTATGGATTTTGAAATAGTCCAAATTAAGGGATAGGCCAAGGTATTATCATAAGGCACCACTCCAAGCAATCTCAGGTTATTTTCCTTCAACCACATACCAACGTATTTGGATACCGGATCCTTTTTAGAGGGTATCACTTTATTGACTATGACGCCCAGAATAGGTACTTGATATTCTCTGAATAAAGCCAAAGACATATTCAATTTATCGATCGTGCTGCCGATTCCACCTTCGACAACCATGACGACCTGTGCATTTAAAAGTTTGGCCACTCTGGCGTTGGACATATTCGCAACCGATCCTACACCCGGGTGTCCCGTTCCTTCAAATATTACTGCATCATGCTGTTCAGACAGATCCTTTGCAGCAGCCAGGATAGATGCAGACAAATCATATTTACCTGGATTATCCAGATACATAGCTGTTGCACCTTTGCCAATAATTACGGGACTGTGTAAATGGGGCTGAATGTCAAGCTTGAGTAAATCCGCAAACAAGACGGCATCTTTATCGACAACGCTATCTCCAATTTCAATATGTTGCTGCCCTACCGGCTTACAGTACCCTGTATTTATACCTGCTTTTTTAAAACTTGAGGCAATACCAAGTGTCGAGGTAGTCTTGCCGACATGCTGACTGGTTGCAGCCACATAAAGATTTTTAAACTTCATCATCTTATCTTGAGAATATTGAAGATATAAAACTTCGAGCGAAAGAATTCTTAGATGCCCGTCTATAAATTCTATTTTTATGCCTTCAATGAGTTATGAAGACGTATAAACGGGTAAGCACCATTAAAAAATATCTTGCTTCGCATCGCAGGAAGAAACAAACTATAGGATTCATTCCAACGATGGGGGCATTGCATGAAGGTCATGTTTCACTGGCCAAAGCCTCCATTGAAGAAAATGATATCACTGTGGTGTCAGTATTCGTAAATCCCACCCAATTCAATCAAACAGAAGATTTAAAAAAATATCCGCGTAATCTAGAAAAAGATGCGGCCATACTCAAGGAAGCTGGCGTGGATTATCTTTTTGCGCCCAGCGTAAATCAGGTGTATCCCCTTTCTAAAAAAACAGGACCAAAGCTTGATATAGACCATCTTACATTTTCAATGGAAGGCCCCAACAGGCCAGGACATTTTGAAGGGGTGGTTCAAGTTGTGCACAGGCTTGTTAAAATCACAAACCCTGACTTAATCTATATGGGGCAGAAAGACTTTCAGCAGTTTACGATAATTCAATACATGCTTACCCATCTGAAGATGCGGACACGATTAAGGGTATGCCCAATTATTCGTGAAGAGAATGGTCTGGCGATGAGTTCAAGAAATCAACGACTTTCAAAGAAAATAAAGACAGAAGCTTCAATTATATATAATAATCTGGTCGCAGCTAAAAAAGCCTTGAAATCTAAAAAACCAGATGCTATTGAGAGAAAAGCTATGAAAGATTTAAAAACAGGTGTATTTGATCCTGAGTATTTTGAAATCGTAGATGGTTATACCTTCAAGAAAATTACAAACCCGAATCGACATAAATTAATTGTTGCCTGCACTGCCGTTTGGGCAAAGAAGGTTCGTCTCATCGATAATATGATTCTTAAAGGTGAGCATTTACTGTATCCAAAAAAGAAAAAATAGTCCGTAGTGAATAAAACGACAAAGTCGATCTTACAATTTACGCTGTTCCTGTTTTTAGGGCTACTGATTTTGTATTTAAGCTACAGGAATTTTTCAAATGATTACCTTGAGGACTGTGCTTTAAAAGGCATTCCTGAACAAGAGTGTTCTTTGCTTGAGAAATTGGTCGATGATTTTAAAACAGCCAATTTTCTCTGGATTGTAATCATTATTGCCTTGTTTATGGTCAGCAATATATTCAGGGCCTTACGCTGGAAACAGCTTCTTGACCCTTTGGGATATAGCCCGCGGTTCTTCAATTTGCTTGGCGCAACAATGGTGGGTTATCTTGCCAACTTAGGTCTTCCAAGAATGGGTGAAATTATCAAGCCCGGAATTCTAACAAAATACGAGCAAATCCCCATCGAGAAAGGCATCGGAACAATTGTTATTGACAGGATATTGGATGTATTATCGCTTCTGGTAGTTATTGCCATAGCCTTTGTTTTATCGTTTCCGACTTTTCAATCCTATTTTGAAGCCAACTTCAATGTTGAGCGCGCCCAAAGCTTACAAGTCCTTGGAGTTCTGGCGTTCGTGGGTGTTATCGGCATTATTGTTTTCAACCGGATTATCAACAATTCTAACCTTAAACATCCTTTCCTTAAAAAAATACAAACCTTATGGTCTGGCTTTTATGCTGGACTTCTATCTGTCAGAAATGTAAAAAACAAACCCCTTTTAGTTGTGTACTCTATTGCCATCTGGATGATGTATTATCTGATGACCTATCTATGCTTTTTTGCCTATGCGCCAACTGCTCACCTGGGATTGGTTGCCGGATTGGTGGTATTTGTATTTGGGACCTTGGGCATTGTCTTTCCATCACCGGGCGGTATGGGCAGCTATCATGTGCTTGTTACACAGGCACTTATTATTTTTGGCCTCAATGAGGTTGAAGCCTTTTCGTTCTCTAATATTATTTTCTTTGCAATTCAAATATTTGGTAATATCGTCTTCGGATTGATATTCTTAATCCTGCTTCCTATATTTAATAAAAACGATTAGTGTACGACAAGGTTTTATCATACCATTCCGAACAAAGTACAGAGGATGCGTTAAAATCAATCGTAGGTAAGATAGTGTTTACCAATGGTTGTTTCGACCTCTTGCATCCCGGCCATGTTGACTACCTTGATAAGGCCCGAAAACTGGGAGATATCCTGATCGTAGGGCTTAATGACGATGCTTCTGTTAAGAGACTCAAGGGCGAAAAGAGACCATTGTTACCATTGGCAGACAGAGCAATATTGCTTGCTGCATTGGAATCAGTTGATTATGTAATCCCATTTTCAGAAGATACACCCCTGCAATTAATAAAAGCTGTGAAACCTCATACCCTTGTGAAAGGCGGCGATTATACTTTAGATGAAATGATTGGCAAAGACTATGTGGAATCTCGAGGTGGGCAAGTTAGAATAATTCCGTTTCTTGAAGGTTACTCAACGACAAGCCTTCTGGAAAGATTACAAAACCTATAATGTATTAGTAAATGAAGATCAGAGACATAATTGATTATTTACACGCGATTGCACCAAATCACTTGCAGGAGGCTTATGACAACAGCGGTTTGTTGGTCGGTGATTATAATGATGAAGTAAAATCTGTTCTTGTTTCATTGGACGTTACGGAAGCCGTACTTGAGGAATCCGAAGCTTTAGGGGCGAATTTGATTATATCGCATCACCCTATAATATTTGGTGGCATTAAGCGGCTTGTCGATGCAAATTACGTTCAGAGAATTGTCAAACAAGCTATTCAGAAAAACATCAATTTATTTGCAATTCACACAAACCTTGACAATGTCCTTCATCAAGGTGTAAATGAACGTATTGCCCAGAATTTAGGCTTAAAAGACATTGATGTACTTCTACCCAAGCCGGATGCAACTGAAGAATATCGGGTAGGTGCAGGATTAATCGGTGCATTGGATGAGGCTATGGATGAAATGGCATTCCTCAATTTCTTAAAGGAGAAAATGAATGTCAATACAATCAAATACACGCAATTAATCGGCAAATCAGTTAAAAACATTGCACTTTGCGGGGGTTCAGGCCGGTTTTTATTGCAAGAAGCAATTTCCAGAAATGCCGATGTTTTCATTTCATCTGATTTCAAATACCATGAGTTCTTCGATGCTGACGGAAAGATTATAATTGCTGATATTGGGCACTATGAAAG
>JABDJE010000195.1 GCA_013002625.1 Saprospiraceae bacterium
GACTGATCGTTTTGATAAGGTCATCATACATTTCAAAGATTTCAATAAACTCAAAGCTGATTTTAAATCACTTTTTAAAATTATTCACGCAGCCGGTGGCATTGTAAAGAATGAGTTTGAAGAGATACTCTTAATCAAACGACTGGGAAAATTGGACCTTCCAAAAGGTAAACTAGAAAAGGATGAGAAAAAGAAAGTGGCTGCAATCAGGGAAGTGGAAGAAGAAACGGGTATACAGAAGGTGATCTTAACACATAAGATTGCCAAGATGCGGCATACCTATCGGCATAAAAAGGGGTTCCGTGTTCTCAAATTAACACATTGGTATGCCATGGAAGCACCCAAGCAGGATACCAAACCACAGAAAAGTGAAAATATTACCGATGTTTTTTGGACTTCAGTCAGTGCCGTGAAAGCAATTAATGATTTAACCTATGCCAGCATACAGGACATTCTTAACCAGTACTTGAAAGATCAGCGATTCGACTAGGTATTTACCCCCAATTTTATAATGGTATTACGTATTAATTAAATATTTAATACAAATTTGTTTTTATATTAGAATTTAATAGTCTCTTAAGAATAAAAGTATTTTATTTGTATCCAATAAGCGATATCGATAATTACATAAAAATGTTTGTGTTCAATGCTTAGCAGAAGAAGTGTCCGAATTAAAGTAATGCAATTGTTGTATTCTCTTGACAGAGATGAAACATTGACAGGTAAAGCACTACGCAGTTCCTACAAACATGGCGTTAATCAGAGTTATGAACTGTTTCTATTCAGTTTGCATGTCCTTGCAAAAATTACGCACCACGCCCAAGAAGATCTATCCAAACGAAAATCAAAACATTTACCATCCGAATACGATAAGGCATTTACAGATAAAATGTTTTCCAATGCACTAGTCCAGGATGTTGTAAAAAATGGCTCTCTTCAGAAGAAATTCAAATCTCTTGATTTTGATGCCCATATCAATGAAGATTACACAAGAAAAATATACGAAGAGTTTGCCAAAACGGAGCACTATAAAAACTACATAACCAGCGATTCGACACGTGTTGAACATATCGAATTACTTCTCGAATTTTACAGATTCTGCCGCCAGAATGAATTTTTCAATGAGACACTGGAAGATGCTTATTTTAACTGGTTGGATGACAAGTCGCTTGTTATCGGAGCCGTTAAAAAGTATCTGAAATCACTACCGGATCCAGACAATAATGCATTTATGAGCTTCTTGCCGGAAGATGAAACCGTTCAGGAATTTGGATATAACCTCTTGGATATTTGCATCGACCGAAAGGAAGAAATTATGGCATACGTAATTCCGGTACTTGAGAATTGGGATCATGAGCGCTTGGCCATTATCGATACCATATTATTGCGAATGGCATTATGTGAGCTGATGCATTTTCCAACAATTCCGGCCAAAGTGACGCTGAACGAATATGTTGAATTAGCAAAAACCTACAGTACAGCAAAAAGCAAGGAGTTTATCAATGGAATTTTGGATAAACTAATGAAAGACCTTGATGCAAAGGGTTTGCTTAAAAAAGAAGGCCGGGGGCTTGTTCAGTAGCCAAAACTGATCTACCAAAACTAAATCTTGAAACATTTCTGACTTTTACATCGTTATAAGTAATATAACTGACGATTTAATAACTGTCAATCTGAGAAATTTTACGTCGTATTAGTTATATTGAACGTAGCAATGAGTTAGGTTTTTAATGATTTTATAAATCAAAATCCTATTACCATGAACACTAAATTAATAATGCTCATCCTCGTTCTCCTGTTTGCTGGCTCTACCCAAGCCCAAACTGTGGTACTCGTTAATGGCAATGCCAAACGGGTTGCACTTAAAAATGGAGAAATTGTATCAATTGACAAGGACATGCCTGGTTATATGGCTGGCTACATCAAGCCTAAAAATGACATCTTTACCTTGGTTAACCCTCAATTAGAATCTTCAGAGGAATTGCTTGCAGCAACCGAACCGACAGAGGTTGAAGCACGCCCCATAAAACTGGCAAATTCGCTTGAATTTGAATCGGGTTCTGCAATTCTGTCCAACGAAACCATTGAAGCTATTAAACAATACGCAGAGAAAGCAAAATCGGAACCAAACAAAACAATAATCTTACAAGCCTATTACAAGACAGGTGATACATCAAGCCAGGACTTAACACTCAATCGTCTGGATGCTTGTAAGCAATTGCTTGAATTGAATGGTGTTCAAAGCAGTTTGATTTTCACAACCTTTTCCGGTTCAAATGCACCTGGTGATTACGTGGACGTAACTTTCCAATAAGGAAGTAAATACATATACAATATTTCACATATTAAAGCTTAAATAAGCCGTAAGGCCTTGAATCAATTAGTATATTTGGGCTTTTTATGGAGAAGATAATAATACTAGATTTTGGCTCACAGTATACTCAACTCATCGCTCGGCGATTGCGAGAACTTGGGGTCTATTCAGAAATTCATCCTTACAACGATGAAATTGATTTCACATCAGAATTTATTAAAGCAGTTGTCTTATCAGGGAGTCCTTTTTCAGTCAACGGCGAGGAAAATCTAGATGTGGATATTGAAGCCATTCTTCAATCGTGCCCTGTACTTGCCGTATGTTATGGTGCACAATTAGCAGCTAAGAAATTTGGAGGCAAGGTAGAGAAATCCCAAAAACGTGAATACGGGAAAGCCCATCTTAGCATTTTAAATCCAGACCCAATCCTGGATAGGGTGGAAAACAAGAGCCAAGTCTGGATGTCACATGCTGATACGATTCTGGAATTACCAGATCAATTTGAATTGGTAGCTGAAACAGAATCTATTCCTGTGGCCTTATTCAAATCTAAAGAAGGTAGTTTCCCACACATACTATATGGCTTCCAATTTCATCCGGAAGTTACACATTCTCTGGAAGGCCTAACGCTTTTGGATAATTTCGTTAGCACCGTTGCGGGGTGTTCTAAAGATTGGACACCTGATTCTTTTATTGAAAGCACTGTAGATGAATTGAAATCTCTCATTGGACAGGATAAAGTGATCCTGGGCTTGTCGGGAGGCGTTGACTCTACCGTTGCAGCAATGTTATTGAATAGAGCAATTGGACAAAATCTTTCAGGGGTATTTGTGAACAATGGTCTCCTGAGAAAGAATGAATTCAACGAAGTTTTAGAAGCATATAAAACACTGGGGCTCAATGTCATCGGTGTAGATGCGACAGATAAATTTTTAGATGAATTAGTGGGTGTCACCGATCCGGAGCAAAAGAGAAAAGTTATAGGAAGGGTGTTTATTGAGGTATTTGAAGATGAGTCGCACAAGATTGAAGGCGCAGAGTGGCTGGCACAAGGCACGATCTATCCAGATGTAATAGAATCAATCAGCGTGAAAGGACCGTCAGCAACAATTAAGTCTCATCATAATGTAGGGGGATTACCCGATGTTTTAAAACTTAAAATTGTTGAACCTTTGAAAACCTTGTTCAAAGATGAAGTGCGGACCGTTGGAAAAAACCTTGGTCTTCCAGATATTTTTGTTCAACGCCATCCCTTTCCTG
>JABDJE010000202.1 GCA_013002625.1 Saprospiraceae bacterium
GAATAAGGAAGATTGTTCTCAAGTGTGTATTTACCTGACCCGATATAATAAGTATCATAATTTAATAGCCTCAAGAATTGATTTATTATTGAGTCTGAATCAGCGCCCTCTTCGCCTTGCAACAAAACAATATTTTTTTCAGCTGCATTGATGCCTTCACTGTGTTCTATTAATTTATTAATAATATCCTCTCGTATGAAGACATTATCAGGCATGGTGAATTTTAACGGGAAGTCATTTCTACCAAGTTCAAAATCTTCAAGTGATGTACCGTTTAATATATGATCAGAAATCAAATTGAAGTCATTTGACAATCCCAAGGCAGATTGATATCTGTCATTTGGGTTTTTGGATAGAAGCTTTATTATAAAATTTGATAAAATGATATTTAAATCACCTTGCACCAAATGAGGCGCTTTGGGCAATTGACTAAGATGCTTATGTATAATAGACACCCTGTCATCTCCTTTAAATGGTTTTTCTCCGGTAAAAAGGGCGTAGAGTATTATAGCTAAAGAATAATAATTTGATCGAATATCCGGAATTGAACTGGACTGGAATGTTTGTTCAGGTGAAATGGTATACATATTGGAATCGATCATCAGAAAGACATTATATCTGGTTTCCAATTGATCAATCGGTGTGACCATGGTTGCATCCAGAAGATAGAGATTCTGATCTAATTCATCGTACCAGAATATGTCCCATGATAAATCATAAAACAGCAATTTGCGTTTATGAAAACTTAGGACAATATGAATAAGGTTCTTTGCAAGAAACAAACGCTCTTCCAAGTTAAGTTTCTTCCGCTGAATTATTTGCCATAGCGGACTTCCAGGTGGTAACGCGTAGCTGTATTCAAAAGCATCTGATTGCTCAGATGCTTTTTGAATAATTTTTAAATCGTCAAACTGTTTACGGTATGCTTCTTCTTTCGTTATAGCTGATCTCCGGTCAATCAAATCTGATTTTAATGATTTGACCAAAATCCTATTTCCTTGACTAATGCTGCTTTTTTCTTTAAAGCTTAGCCATTTATTTTCGTAGAATAAAGCTGTATGTATATCAGTTGTTCTCATTCACATTAAAAGTAAGGATATACATGTTCTTTCATGAAGCCACTTATCTCTTTTTGTTCATCTGATTTGACATATTTCTTAATGGCAAACTCCAAATCCTTTTTTATATCCACCTGGTAGGTGGTGTCCTGAGACACAACATCTTCCATCCAGGTTGAGTGAATTGTAAATGCAAAATTCATTTGCGGACCTGTTAATTTGCATACAGGACCTTGCTTCAGATTTGCTGCATCAAATATCCATAGCTCACGACTGTAGTTGTCATCAGCAAAATCTTCAGGCCCATTTACCATTGTACAAACAATGTAACCATCCATTTCAAGATCAATTCCTGAGGTGTCCTGATTTCTTCTGTCTCTAGGAACAAATTGCATGGATCTTAGGTTTTTGTTAAACTCGAACAGGTAATAATCTTCAACAGTCATCTTGTTAGTATCCTGCCTTAACAGACAGTATGGCAATTTTTTCTTGTTCATTTCAACCAACTCCTCTACAGGAATTATTCTATTGGGATAATCTATATATAATTGTTCAATGAACTTCGTAAGATATCGAGGATCGGTTCCATAACACTGCCAGTATATTTGATTAACATGATCTACTACATTGGTGTCAGAAATTATATCCCGGTAGGTATGTAAGGCCACACCCCAGGTATGTGCTCTCAGTTCATCGGCACCGCCTTCAAACTTAAAGCCAACGAATGGGTTATCCTGCGATTCATGACCTGTGAGGTAGATCAATTCCTCACCTACCAGTTTGCCGGCATTGGCATCAATGGTAAATTTACCTATTCTTCCGATGTCCATTTCACCACAACACATGAGCCCAATTGTATTTTCATATGGGGCTCTTTCTTCTTCTGTTACCAATTGATCGTATGGTCTGATCCACTCAGCTGCACAACACGCTGCGTTGTGTGCAGTGTGTAGGGTAATTATGCCATCAGGATTATCATAGTTAGGTGAAAAATGCACCGTTTCTAAATCAATAGTAACAGAGAATGCAGGGACGGTTTTATTATTCTTGTCCAAATCTGATCTCTTAATCACGTACAACGGCGTAGTTGGCAGTTGAGGATGTGTGGTCATTTCTCTTAACTTTCTATCCAAATCATAATTATGAGGAAATGGGTTGGTTATCATGATATCTGCAGCAAACTTCAATGCTGAATCACTCAGTATGATGTAATCTTTGCAAATATTATTTTGATGCATGCATTGTTGAATGACAATGCCCTTCCCTGTATCCTTGTCAACAACCCTCCAGGAATGCACTTCTTCACCATCCCATTTCAATAGATATACATTGTTTTTTCTATCAAATAAAAGGTCTGCGATCCAGAAGAAGAATTCAATAAACATAGCTACTATCGTCCAGAAGATATATTTAATTTTTCCCCAGATACCTGAATCTTTATCGACATAAGCACTAGGTCGTTTATAGAATTTGTTAATCTCTTTTGCTTTGTCTTTATGGTCGCCTTCATACACTTTATTTACGTGCTTGTGAAATGACTTCTCAACCTTTTCAGGGTCGGCCTTGACATGGTCGGTAAATTTGTAACCAAAAAACAGAACCGTCAATGACTTTGTAAAATTGACTGAAAAATACTCTTGTGTTAAAGGATCGAATGCAGGATGTGCCGTTGTTTGAAATAACTGGAATGGATAAGGCGTCATCATTCTGCCGAATTCGGCCGTCCATTGTTTATAAGAACCAATTGGTGTCTTAAGTTTCATGGTATCAACATCAAGCTCCCATGGTCTTCCCATATCAAAACTTGCCGTCATCCTGCTATGCGTATCGCCCTTAAATCGAAATGGACTGACAGCAGTATTCAATTGATTACGAGAACCAAATTTCCATGATTGTCTTGCGATACCCATCATTTTAAATTCATGTCCTTCATCATACCACTTGGTGCCTCTCTTTGTAGCCAGGTCAGCATAATAGCATGGCGTCTTCAAGATGCTGGATTTGTAACATACTTTGCCTTTTTGATTAAAGTCAAATCTCAGAAGCAGTGCATCACCATTGAATAGATTTGCACCAAATTCTCTATTTGTTTCTGATGTGTTGTCAGGATAGTATTCTGGTATGGGCAGGCCGGGAAATTGCGGATGGCCATCAACGGCAGAATTAACAGTACCACAGGTTGAATTGAAAAATACATGACCGTATAAATCAGTAGGGATTTCACCTTCCTTTACTCTTAATTCACATTCAACTTCTTTTCTTGACGCAGATACGAATGGTTTTAATACAGTATCACTCATAATTGGGGTGTGTTGGTTAGTTAAATTGTTTGCATCAAAATACAGATTTTAATTTAAATCACGCTTATGTTATAGCTTAAAGATGAAGATTTATTTACCTATAAATCAATTAGTTATATGAAATATTTTAATGATATAACGCAAGGATTACATAAAATTAGCACGATTCTTATCCTAGATAGGTGAATCCGAACTCTCAGCTAATTTTTTTAAGCGTTGAAAAGAAGCTTGGACGCCTTTGGCGAATTGTCGTTTGATGATTGGAAACATGAGCTTGCCCAGTAAGTTCTGAGTCTCAAATTGTGCTTTAACGGTTATGGTTGTGCTTTCAGGACTGTTGGCTTTTAAAATATTATACGTAAAGACCCTTTTCATGAATGGTATATCTTCAGTTTGTTCTCCATAAATCCATTGCCCTTCTCCTTTTTTCGATTTAATAGATTCGAAATCGATATGCTTGCCATCTATTACACAGGTATGCTTGACACCTACCTGGTTCAATTTGGTTTCATCATAAATCAGCGCATCCAATCCACTGTTCCACATTCGTCTGTAATTAAAGTTGGTTAACAACTCATATACATCCAGAACATGTCGGTTGACTTCTGTATCGAACTCAATTGACAATGGCCGCGTAAGACTATCCGCAACTATTTCGGGCAGTCCTTCCAATTCATTTTTATAATCGTGAATATCCTTAAAATGATATTTGATTTCACCCAGGTGTTCATAGATTTCAGAAGATATAGTCCAGGCTGATCCAAGTTTTGTATTCGTTTGTTGAAGATAATCGTCTGTAAGTATTACATATTCATCTGATGGAACCTTATTTTTCAGTAATCGGTGAACGGCAATAACCGAACTGCCAATGGGTTTGCGTCTACCTTTGACTTCTATAAATTCAAAAGCTCCGATATGGACAACAAACTTCAGGTTCAAATCCGCCGCGGCCGTACAAGCGCCGCACTGACAGATTCTTCGGTTTTCATATAAGCTTAGGTGATGATGAAATGCCAGATAGAAACGTTTGATCTGGTCTAATAAGTCATTAAATGGAAGGATAGATTCATGCTTGTAATAAAACAATGCGTCGCCCTCTATTTCCGCCAATTCTAAATTATTTGTATTGGCGTCAATGAGTATCTCCAATAATTCTGAAATAATATGTTGCGCATGACTGATTTCAGTATTGTGTACAAAATCAGTGAACCCGCTTATATCTGGAATGAGAAGTAATGAATTATTTGCTGCCATAGTACTAGGTATTAAAAATAGCTGAATGGGGAGCTTAAGGAAAGACGAAAGGGGAATATACTTAGACCAAGAACAAATCAAGATCATATCTAAAACTGATGTTAATTGGATGGATTACTATCAAAAAAAATTAATTTAATTCCTTATTTATAGCAATGCCACATCATCAGGATGACCATACAGATGTAATACATGTCAGGCCAAGGTTTGAAGTTACGTTACCTTTCTCTATCCAAGATGTAGAATTGCGCTTGAGATCCGCACTTAATGCACAAGAGGTGCTTGTTCTGGGTAAGGTCCAGAATGGTTTTGCGCGATTTATGTTACCCCTTGAAGAACAACACTATTGGTCTCCTCAACTCACCATAAACATGCAGGAAGATGAAGGTGGTACATTCTTGAGAGGCATGTATGGCCCCAAACCTACTGTGTGGACTCTGTTTGTATTTTTCTATTCTTTTATTGGAATTGCTATGGTGTTCATTGCCATTTTCGGAAGCTCTTACATAGCCTTGGGGAAATCTGGTGCCATTCTTTGGCTCATACCATTTCTACTCTTGGTCTTTCTTAGCTTATATCTGGTATCCTTTTTTGGGCAAAGGCTGGGTCGTGATCAAATCAGAATTTTACATGATTTTGTAGAAGATGCCTTGGATGTTGAGTTATGATTTATGCTTTAATAATAATACACTAAATAAATTCTCATTTTTATGAACTTACGCGCTATGTTTGTGCTTGGAGGGTAAGAGGGAATAAGGAATAAAGCTATAGCACGAAGTGCCGCCTTCATTTTTCTTTTCGACTAAGCTTGTAGCGCACGGAGAAAAATTCTGAAATGAAAATGGGAATAAGAAATCAAGAATAAAGAATAAAGAATAAAGCATAAAGTGGAAGATATAATTACATTGACAATAGTTGACAGGGAAGGTGAAGAACATGTTATTGAAGCCCCTACAGATATGGGCTTAAATCTGATGGAATTAAGCAGAGCCAATGAATTGCCTGTTGAAGGGACATGTGGTGGTATGGCACTGTGTGCATCCTGCCACTGTTATATTCTTACAGATCATGAATTGCCTGAACCATCTGAAGATGAAGAAGATATGCTTGACCAAGCATTTTTCGTGGAGGATAATTCAAGATTGGGTTGCCAGATCCATTTACACGGTGAGCTTGATGGTCTTAAAATTCAATTGGCACCTCAAAGTGAATAATTTATTTCTGTGCTAATTCACGTTTAAAGGAATCATCTTTTGTTGAAATGTTCAACAAGTGATAAATAGGACTGTATCCTGTCAGAATTGTAATGCCGAGTACAATAACTGCTACGAATGACAGGTTGCTCAATAAGGGGCTGATGTCTATTCCATAATATGGAACACCCAATAGACCATCCAATAGGACAAACCGAATGATGCGATCACTTATACCAATATTCTTTTTCATCAAGTGCAATTTTTCTCAAAATTAGGAATATCTAATCCTGTTAAGCTAATCAGGATCAGTAAGGTGATTGATATATATCAGTCGCCTCAAATAGATATTTGAAGAATTTCGGATAATGAATTT
Source organism: Saprospiraceae bacterium (assembly GCA_013002625.1). Classification (GTDB taxonomy): domain Bacteria; phylum Bacteroidota; class Bacteroidia; order Chitinophagales; family Saprospiraceae; genus RFSX01. The sequence goes on from JABDJE010000202.1 coordinate 6,182, forward strand.
AATTGCAGAGGATGTCCGATTCATAAAAGCTGACATGGAGCACTGTTTCCATTGTGGTGAACCCAATCCACAACATATTGTACTGTATGACGAAAAATCATTTTGCTGCGAGGGCTGTAAAATGGTGTATTCCATATTAGATGAAAATGACCTTTGTAATTTTTATGAGCTTAATTCCAATGCTGGTTTATCACAGCGTTCTCAAAATCAAAAATCATTTGAATATCTAGATGATCCAGATGCCATCAAAAAGCTTCTGGATTTTGCAAATGAGGATTTAGCCAAAGTTCGATTTTACATTCCTCAAATTCATTGCTCTTCCTGTCTTTGGCTCCTGGAAAACCTATATAAAATAAATCCGGCCATCAGTCAATCAAGGGTAGATTTCTTGAATAAGGAATTGCGCATCACTTATCAGACTCAAGAAATTACGCTGAGAGAGATTGTTGAACTGCTGGCTTCAATTGGGTATGAGCCATTCATTCAAATGCATGACCTTGAGCAACAGGAACACTCGAATAAAGTGGATAAATCTCTTTATTATAAATTGGGGCTTGCAGGATTTGCATTTGGAAATATCATGTTGTTCAGTTTTCCTGAATACCTTGGATTGGCTGAGAGCGGGGAATCAGGGTTTAATACATTGTTCTCCTACCTAAATTTAATTTTGATATTACCGGTGCTGTTTTACAGCGCACAGGATTATTGGAAAAGCGCTTATCAGGGGCTTAAGCGGGGGCATTTGAATATTGATGTTCCAATTTGCCTGGGTATTCTTGCGCTTTTTTTAAGAAGCGTATTTGAAATTGTTACAGGCATCGGTCCTGGCTATTTAGATTCAATGGCAGGCCTTATATTTTTCCTATTGATTGGGCGATGGTTTCAACATGTAACCTATGCCAGGATTAGTTTTGATCGAGACTTTAAATCCTATTTTCCAATTGCCTGTAATGTACGTCGAGATGGATCAGATGTTCAGCTGACCCTAGATAAAATTCAAAAAAACGACATTATTTATATTAAGCATGGTGAAATGATTCCTGCTGATGGAATTCTAACATCTGGTGAAGCTGAAATTGATTATAGCTTTGTCTCTGGAG
>JABDJE010000250.1 GCA_013002625.1 Saprospiraceae bacterium
CCTTGTAACATTATTTTATACAATCACGTCAGGATTATGTAATGCAGATACAAGAGTTCAACCATATAATACAAAAGCTGAAGGACAAAATGTATCGTTTGGCCTACCGCATTGTCAAAGATGATGAGGAAGCCCGCGATGTGGTCCAGGATGCTTTAATAAAAATATGGACAAAAAGGGATCGATTATCAGAGGTGGATAACAAGGAAGCCTATATGATGACTATGACCAGAAATGTGGCCATTGACAAGTATCGATCCAGAAAAATGGAAACCAGTGATATAGATAATCACTATAACCTGGAATCCACATCTGCTGATCCAGAAAGAATCGCCGTTGCAAAAGATGCGATGAAACGCGTGCAAAAAATGATTGATTCATTGCCTGAAAATCATAGACGGGTCATTCAACTTAGAGATATCGAAGGATACAGCTATAAGGAAATAAGTGAACTGACAGGATTCTCAATTGGAAAAGTAAAGGTGTATCTGCATCGCGCAAGAACACGATTAAAAGAACATTTTAAAAACAAAGTACTGTGAATAATATCAATCAATTGTTGGATAAGTATTGGGCCGGTGAATCCAGCCCCGCTGAAGAAGCTGACATCAGGTCTTATTTTAAGTCCGGACAGATATCTGATGAACATGCTGAACTAGCAACATTATTCAATTATTTCAGCAATGAAAAGGAACGCAGATTTGAAGGCGAACTTGACCTCAGTTTTCTTGAGTCAAAGCCTAAGGGGCGTGTTATCCGATTCTTACCTAGAATGGTATTGATTGCTGCTTCACTTGCTGTACTCCTCACAGCTTCTTTACATCTATTTGATAATGGAGATACCATGTACAAGAATAAGTACACAGAATTGGAAGATCCTGAAGAAGCACTGGAAATTACCATGGAAGCATTGGGTTTTCTTTCCAATAAATATGAAAAAGGAACCGAACCCATGAATAAGCATTTTAAAAATCTTGAAAAGACAAATGTCTTTGATTTGAACTAAAATGTGTCCATGCAAATTACTCTTGTTCATTATTAGTAAACTTTAAAACAACATTTAAAATGAAAAATATTTTATTAAGCTTTATCCTGATCTGTTTTGTAGGATCAATAAGTGCACAATCCAATGCCATTGACAAATACTTCGATCAATACAAAGACGATGACCGATTTACAATGGTATACATCAGTCCTAAGATGTTTGAAATGGCGGTAAAAATGGCAGAAGAGAATGTAGAAGATGAAGTCGTAGAAATGCTACGCGAAATCAAGGGATTAAAAATCCTTACCACGGAAATCAATCCGAATGAATTCTATAAAGAAGCTATTGCCAAAATCAACACCAATGAATATGAAGAGCTGATGACCGTAAGAGATGATGGTCAGCATGTCCAGTTTCTGGTAAAAGACCAGGAAAATGGTGATATCGTAAATGAATTATTACTTTTAGTTGGTGGTGATGATGAATTCGTACTTATGAGCTTCGTCGGAAAAATCCATTTAAATAAAATTGGAAAATTGGCAAAGAACATGAATATCGAAGGTACAGAACACCTGATAAAATTGGATAAAGAAGAATAGGCCTCTTGCCTGTTCTTCTCTATTTTCCCATTACGAATCAATCCTATTATGAAAAACTTAGCGCTACGTATATTTTTTGCATTGACTGTCTGCTTAATTTCAACACATACTTGGGCACAGAAGTCTATCTCTCCTGATAAAATGATCAGCCATATCCGTGACCAGGGTGAATCCATGGCTTTTACCATACCAGGTTGGATCATTAAACTGGCTGGCAACTTTGTAGAAAATGACCTTGATGATAATGAGAAAGAAATGGTTCATGAACTGACGGATCACATCAAAAAATTACGCTTTGTAGTAACAGAGGATATTCCTAAAGATTATCACGAGAAGTTGGAACAGATGAAAAACTATTTCAAAAAGAAGAACTATGAGCCACTGATAGAAGCACGTGATGATGGTTCTGAAGTTAACATCTGGGGGAGGTTTGATGGTGATATCATTGAAAATCTGGTTATCTCCGTCTTCAGTGAAGGAGATGAGACAGTTCTCTTCAATATCAAATCAAAAATCGACCTGAACCGCTTACAGGAAATGGAGTTTTTCAAGGAATATGCTGAAAAACAAGGTATCGGTCCTGACAGCATGTTGCACTACTAGAATTTCGGATTCGGCTGATTTCGCACGAGGTCTTCGAAAGTTTCCCGGTGGCGAATCAGATAATCTTTGCCTTCATGTAATAATACTTCCGATGGTCTGTATCGACTGTTATAGTTAGAGGCCATCGAATAACAATAAGCACCCGCATTCTCAAACATTAATATATCATGTTTACGCACCTCATTCAGTTGTCTGTCAACACCAAAGGTGTCCGTTTCGCATATATATCCAACAATTGAATAAATCTTCTTCTTACCGTCTGGATTCGTTAGATTTTCAATTTGATGGTAAGCATCATAGAACATTGGACGGATGAGGTGATTCATGCCAGAATCAATTCCGACAAATGTTGTTGATGTAGTTTGTTTGACCACATTTGTTCTGGCAAGAAAAAATCCTGAATTGCTGACAAGGTATTTGCCAGGCTCAAATTTTAATTCAAAATCGCGCCCACGATTTTGACAATATGCATTAAAGGTATCACTGAAGTCCTTACCAAACTCTTCGATATCTGTAGCCAGCCCTCCTTTTTTATAAGCAACTTTAAAGCCGCTTCCAAAATCTATATACTTGACTGAATCAAATTTATCTACTACGCTGAATACGAGTTCTGCCGCCTTGACGAAAATCTCAGAATCCAGAATATCGGATCCTGTATGAACATGTATGCCAGCAACGTTGATATTAAAACTCTTTACAATTCTCTCAATTAAAGGCAGCTGATGAATGGATATACCAAACTTGGAACCTATATGCCCTACCGATATTTTTCTGTTGCCACCAGCCATCATGTGTGGGTTAATCCTAATACAGATTGGATAATCAGGATAAGTAGACCCAAAATATTCCAACATGTCAAAATTGTCAACATTGATATTGACCCCCAACTGCACGGCAAGATCAAACTCCTCCTCAGAAATATTATTAGGCGTAAATAATATTTCATTTGACTCAAATCCCGCCATCAACCCAATTCTGATTTCCTGGATGGAAACACAATCCAATCCCGCACCCCATGATTTGAAAAGCTTGAGTACAGAAATATTTGATAAAGCTTTACATGCATAATGCACCTTGAGATCCTTTACATCAAAGGCATTAATAAATCTGTCATAATTTGCGCGCATAATAGCACTGTCGTAGACATACAAAGGTGCGCCGTATTTATCCACCAGGGATAGCATTTGTTTACGATTAATCGAACTCATAATTTTAAAATAGAATGTAAAAATACTAAGCTCTGGCTAATGATGTTTTTTGCTTGGTCTTTTATCCAATATTTATTTAACTTCCACCCTGCTAAAGACACAGCATTGATTGCACAAAGATCCATACAGGAAGTTTTTAATACAGCTCAAGTAGAACATATCGTAGAAGAATATGTCAATCTGAAGCGGCGTGGTGTTAACATGATAGGCCTATGCCCTTTTCATGATGAAAAAACGCCATCATTTACAGTGTCTCCAAGCAAAAACATTTATAAATGTTTTGGTTGTGGCAAAGGGGGTGGTCCTGTACAGTTTATCATGGAGCATGATCAGTTATCCTTCCCGGAGGCCATCAG
>JABDJE010000251.1 GCA_013002625.1 Saprospiraceae bacterium
CTACTATATTAAACTTCATGACATCGCCAGGTACAACCGGTAATACGGGCGGCATGGAATCAATCTCCATCTTTAAGGCCAGGTCAAACACTTTAGTGCCAACTGCATCATGATCATCTTCATCTAATTTAGAATCACTGTCTTCAATTTCATCATTTGGATCTCCAGTACCATCACCATCTGTCTCATCGTCTGTCTCATCATCTGGATTACCTCCCGGATCATTATCAGGAATACTATCAGGTGTGCTATCTATATCATCCTGTGGCACCCCTGGGTCATCAGTTTTTTCATAAGAGACCACTTCCAATATCTGATCCCATGTATTTTCTTTAGATGTGAAATTTGGAATCACTTTCATTTCAAGGCATACTTCAGCAATCTCTCCCACTGGAATAATATCTTCTACAAGGATTGATAAATCACCTTCACTTTCCATAGACCACCCTTCTGCTGTGTTTAATGGAGTAGTTTCAAATACTAATCCTTCGCCATATAGATTTTGAAGATTAATGTTTGTAATGGCTTTATTACCTTGATTATGGATGCTTACACAATATTCAACATAATCTCCATAAGCAATAGGTCCAGATTCATCTGTCCCAACAGTTGCAGCAACATCACATATATAAATAATTGCTGCATCACTGTCATCTTCGTCTAGTTCTGGATCACTATCCTCATTATTGTCATCCGGGTCTCCTGTACCGTTACCGTCTGTCTCATCATCTGTATCGTCATCAGGGTTGCCTCCCGAGTCATTGTCAGGATCATTATCCGGTGTACTATCTGCATCAAAAATTTTCAAGTCTCCATTCGCATCTTGAAATGCCGTTATCTCTGCAAAAGTTGTCCAACTGTCAGCAGTGACATCATTTGTTGATAGATTATCTATTTGTAAATAAAGACAAAGCGTGTCCGACTCACCTGGACTTAAAGTCTTATCCGACTGTGTTTCCGCCTTAGAGTTGTTACCATTCCATGCTGGAGTAGATGTATCATTTTTGGATTTGTATAATAACCCATTTGGAATATCATAATTTATAAACGCGGATTGAATATCAGCATTCCCTTGATTAAATACTACAACTTCATACTTCACTTCATCTCCTACTTTTGGCGTCGCTGGTATATCTACAACCTTATTAATGAGTGCCAAATCACATATTTCAATGTCTTCTATATCATGGTCATCCTCATCATTAGGGTCGTTGAGTTGATCATCAACTACAGCATCATCACCTGGATTGTCATCTGGTGTACTATCAATGTCATCAGTTGTTGGATCGTTACCTTCATCATCCTTGAAATCTGTTATTTCGGCAATATTGTAATAGTTAAGCGGACTTGGATTAGCACATTTGGTAACAACTGCTAATAATTCTATCATCGCTGATTGCGATGTGGATAACACAGGTGAATAAACAGTGGTTGCAAGGCCATTGCTGTGTGACCAATCTCCATTTCCGGTCTCACTGAATGTAAGACCGCATGGTAAGTAATCTGAAATCGAAACATTTGAAACTGATAGGCCACCTTGATTTACAAGTTCAATCGTATAGGTAAGTGTATCGCCATATTTATATGGTCCAGCAGGTGAAACCGTCTTTCTCAAAGCCAAGTCGTATCCAACAATAACTTTCGCTGGATCATGGTCGTCTTCATCACCTCCTTGCTTACCATTCTGATCCACCACATCATCGTCGCTATCATCTGGTTCTACACTATTGTCGTTTTGATCATTACTGTCCGGTGTACTGTCAGGATCTGAAGGTGTGGTATTGCTATTATTGTTGTCATTATCCGCCAAGCTAATCTCAGCATAATTCCACCAATCCGTTAACATGGCATTAGGTGGTACGACGACTGTCAATTCTAAAGGAATCGTAATTTGTTCACCTGCATTTAGAGGTGCACTTGAAGTATATTCTAGGTTGCTTCCATTCGTAGACCATCCTGCATTATTCAATGTGCTGAATGTGAATCCATCTCGTATATAATCTGTTATTTCATACTGAGCAGCTGCAACATTACCTTGGTTATAGATTGTAATATTAAATACAGCTTTATCTCCTGGAGCATATGGCTTATCTTCTGCAAGTTTTTTATCAAGCGCTAAGTCAAGCACTGGAACTGTCGCGGGATCAGAGTTATCCTGATCCCCTGCAGCATCACCATTTTCTTCTGTAGATGAACCGTCACCATCTATTTCGTCATCTGCATCCGAATTTAATAATCCACCGCCATTATTAGTTGGGTCATTATCAAGCGCCGAATCACAATCTTCAATGGCGCTTCCGTTGGACATACCTGCACTGATTTCCACTACATTGGTCCAATCTGATGCATTGTCTGCAGAAAGTAGGTTTAAGTATATACAAACACTTTTATTAGATTCTGCATCAAGGTCATCGATTTGAATGTTGGCATAGCAATTTCCATCAACAGTCCAATCTGCATTACCAACATTATCACTGTCAAACTCAAATCCGGAAGGAATGTAATCTGTGAGTGTTATGTTATCGAGATCAAGTAAACTTTGATTGAAAACTGTAGCTGTAAACTTAACCGGATCACCGTAATTTATTGTGCTTACATCAAAGCCTGGGTCTAGTGTTAATCTTACCGCAACATCTGGTTTAGGTACAAATCCTGCATCAAAGTCATAATTAGTTTCCTCTGCAGTAAACATAATTACTGGAAAATCACCAACACCAGTTACTGTCATTTCGGTAATGTCTGAGTCATTTGCATCGGTATCAGATCCCTGTCCAATATTAGCTGTAGCAATTCCAAATTGATATCCATTAGAAATCAAGATATTCGCATCAGAATCATAACTATCTCCACAGAATACAATAAAGTAACTTGAGTCCTTTTCTATTGATTCAAAGCTTTCTTCCCACGTTTCTGATGCACTTTTATCATTTGTGAAAAAGTATTGTCCCGAACTATTTGTCGTCGTTGCAGCAACTAAACTTGCACTAGATCCATCTGATGGTTTGTGATATAGTTTTACACTCAGATTTTCCATAGGAGTTTCTCCCGGATCCTGAATTCCGTTTTCATTTAAATCCATGAATGCATAATTACCAACGTGGATGGGCACTTCATCACATATCAATTCAATTTCACCCAATCCGTATGACTTTCCGAATACACTTGAACCTCCTGTCAGAACAGTAATCGCTTGCTCAAAACTTTTGCCAGAATCACTCAAACTGAACCAATCTACACCGTTCGAAAAGGCATTTGTTCTAGGGTCCATCGAACCAACTATTAGTTCATGACTACCATGATGAACAGCAAGTCCCCCAAGAGCAGTTTCTTCATGAAAATAACCGCCGGCCAAATAATCATCGCCTCCAAAAACTGGTTCTTCAGTTCCAGAAGCAGTACTTGGATCAACAAAATCTGACATATTAATTGACCAATCCGAACCATCAAAAGGCGCAAATAATAAGTCACCAAAGGCGTCACATATTCTTAAAGTATGAGGCGCATTAGGTTGTGGAGCTTGAAATCCTCCTTGATCGCCCCATCTGTCCCTAATTCCTATGATCATATTTTCTTCATTATCAAACTCAATATCTGTGATCATTGGCTGAGGATATCCTTGTTCTCCTAAACCGTTAACTGGTGGACTTGCTGGATAAATATTTGTATTTAGCCAATCATTCCATGCTGCCGGTCCATAACAAGTAGATCCTGCACCAAACCCACAGCCTCTGTTATAGTTAAGAGAGAATTCCAATTCTTTTGTAAATCCTGGGTTATCTAAATCGTATGAATAAACGAGCCCCATCAAAGGACCACCATCTTGTCCATTTGTAACTACACCCAGGTACATTATATTTCTTCTGATCTTTAGAGCAAATGGTATAATTTCATCATTACTCCCCAATACAGGTAATCCAGGAAGAGGATTCATTGCATCAGCCAATGGTATCACATCTACCTCACCACTCATTGTTGGCGGAGTCGGATTATTTGGATCTGATCCCAGTGGAATTCTATAAAGGGATCTGTCAAATAAATTTACTGCCCACAGGTTCAATCCATCATTTGTAATATCCATATCTCCAAACGAAATACGTCCAACCTGGTTGAAGGCCACTTCATCGATAACGTCACCACCTCCGGTCAATGTTGTGAAATCATGGGTGTCGGTTCCTGCTACACTAGACCCGAATAAGGTATTAAGGTTAACAAAAACAGATCCTGAAGTATTGTTGTCATCCGGATTATCAATAATATAAATTGCACCAGGTCCGCCAGGTCCATATCCTGAAAATCGCTTCATATATGAAGACGCAAATAAAGTACCTGATTGTTTTTGATAAGCTAATCCGAATGTTGATCCGATTTGGTTTGCCGCGGATTCATGCTTCAGTAAGCTTGGATCACTATTTTCACTTGCTTGTGGAGAGACATTTGATCCAATTGATATCAAAACGTCTTGTGACCCAGAATTATCGCCATCCACATAACAGTTAATTGCAAAACTAGCATCCGCTTGGCAATACAATTCTGGTTCAATTATACCTAAATTAATATCGCAAGAAGCTGCATTCGCGAATTGAGTTGTTGTGTAGGCACTAGAGCCGAAAGTAGAAAGCACATACGGATCTGGAATGTCTCCAAATTCTATTCGATAACTCTCCCCTGATCCAAATGTAACACCTGGGTCAGTAAACGAATATTCGCCGTTCACATCTGTCATCTGTGTTTCAAGCAGTGACGCAGAACCAGTACCATTGCTCTTATAGAGTCTAACCTCAATATTATCTAAGCCATTTTCCAGAGTACCATCATCTTCGCCATTGAAATTAAAGTCAATAAAAACTGTTCCACCTAATCCGCCGCTTGCACAGGGTAGTAAAGGCGTCGCGAATTCATTGTCATCAATAATCTTTAGAGAAGAAACCTTCTCATAATTGGATTCGGATAAAATATTATCACTATCGATTATTCCAGACATTCCAACAATCAATGCAATTGTAAGTGCAAGACTTAGTCTAATGTAGTTTTGTGTAAGTACCATTTACGATATCGTTTAACACTATAATTAATTAAAGTATCATCACTCTCCTGGTAGGTACTTATAGCATGGCCATAAGAATTCTATTCTCATTGGGTAAATCGGTACGGGAGGGTAGTTAATTCAACACGGACACTATTCGTATGTGTCAATGCGTGCATCATTAACAAATGAATATATCTAATTCATATAGGTCAATGACCTAGAGCGGCTAATGGGCTAAACTTGTTTACTGTATCGGAATGTTCTAAGTTAGGTATGCTTAGGGGTAAACATACGGCCCTCATATTCTACTTCATGTAAAACCGGAATATGGGAATTGGAATTTGGGTAAATATTCTTTTAAGTGGAGTGTATCTCTTCATCAACACCCTCGACTTAAAGTACTTTAACATGACAAATATAATACATATTACAAAAAGTCATAATATGTATTAATGTTTTTTTGAAATATTTTGGGTATTAACGACTAAAGTTGATAAGAATGTGGTTTATGAGTATAAAAAAGGGAAACAACTGGCGTTGTCTCCCCTTTATTTAGTGCTAACGAATAATTAATCTTAATCTACTACCAACATCCTTGCGTTGAGGCTTGTATTCTGGCCTACAACCTGAATATAAATAATACCATTGCTGGTGATCTGAGTTCTGTCCAATTGAATTGCCATTCGGCCATTGAATCGAGGTACACTTTGACTGTAAATCATTCTTCCACTTACATCATAGAACATCACTTCTAAATCTTGTGCTTCCTGAGCGTTCAATTCAATTACTGTACTTTCTTTCCATGGGTTTGGTGAAACCACAATATCAAAGCTTGATTGAGGCAATTTTTTATCTGCAATAGATAAAGCCTTTATTTCGCCATTAGAGTAATAACTTTCAGCTTTCATTTGCCTACGATCAAAATCTAGTTTTGTCGCATGATTTGATTTGGCATTAAGCAATAAGGTGAACAATGGCTCATCTTCCTCAAAACTTTGTGCTGCCTTGGAATGATAACTTATGTTGAGTATGTTATCATCTGACAAATGAACATTATACTCTGGATCCAAGTCAAGCAATCCTGCCTCTATGCCTAGATACTCAAAATTGTTTTGACCCAAGGCTATTGAAGCTTGCCAGCCGAGAACATCTTTATATACATCTCCGTAAACCGGAACTTCAACTATTTCTCCTGGTTGAATAGCTGGCATATCAACAAGCAACCTCATTTCAACTTCATCAATATCATCTTCATTAATGGTCGAGTTCGGTATGGCGCTGTCATTAACATCACCCGTCTTTATTCCAACAAAATTGATTGTCATATCTGATGATAAATTCTGTATAGCATAATCTTGCGGAATATCAGTAAACCATGGATTATATTCATCAGTAAACTGATGTTCTGCATCTACAAACCGCCAGCTGGTATTTTCAGGAAAGTCCCTATATACACCCAAGATCAATCTTCTCAATTCTATCATGTCTCTAGCAGTGATATCGCCAGAATTATCTACATCTGCAGCCAAAAGCTTATATGGACTACTAAGGCGTTCCAATCCAAGAACGTGACGTTGGATTAGAATAAGGTCTAGCGTACTGATCCCGTTAAGTGGATCATCCAATTTATTTGGTTCAACCAAATAGTTGCCTCCTATTGGCATATTGTTGAATGCATATTCTCCATAGGAAGTCGTCGGAACCGATAAGTCTGGGTGGCCTAGATTCACCATAACATTTTCTACAAAATCATCGGTTTCAGTATAAATCGAACCTCCGAGATCAACAAGGTTTGAATTAGCAGGACAGATGTTTACGCTGTTGGTATCTTCAACCATCAATATAGCTTCGCAATAATCCTGTGCACCATTTACATTATCTGTCACCCAAAGTTGGAATGTTCGAATACCCAGACTATCACAATCAAATATGATTGATTTGATAGTAGTGTCAGAAGACATACTCAAGGTAATTGGGTTGTTGCATGTATGGAAACTGCCACCATCAACCATATCGGTGGTAACTTCTACCGTTTCATTATCCATTGCCATATTTGGTACAACATAGAATGTCAAACCTGACAGACATACTGGATTAGGAGATTTTGTGTTTGTAATTTCGAAAGTCTGCGTGTCGCTATCCACATTTCCACATTGATCAGAGACTGTCCATAAGATTTGATACACACCGACCGTGAATACGCCTTCAATGATACTTGTGTCGCCGCTATCTACAACATTTAACATATCATCTGTTACCGAATAAGTCCAGTTGAGTGGTTGAGGACAGTCATCAGTAGCTGTTCTTTCAATTTCTATATCTCCACTTAAGCAATCAATATTATCAGATTCAAATACCAGGTCATCAGCATCATCCATTACCGGGGCTTCATCATTGACAAGTGTAACAATCTGAGGACTAGGAATTTCAAAGACATCAAATGTCCCCCCTGATTGGCTACACCAATTGATAACTTTCCATGTTCTTTCTATTCTTATACATTCGTTGCCTTGAGGCGTGACAATGGTATCCTGATAATCATATCCCAACAAACTGCATTCATCGTCTCCGGCAAGGTAGATTGGAAAATTAAAGTTATCAGGTAACTCTTGTGGAATCATATCCGCCTCCGAACACCCATCGGTTACTTCATAGTTCAACGGCCATTGAATATTTGCAAAAACAAATGGCGTTTGGTTTTCAACAATTATCTGTTGAGCACACGACTGATAAACACTTCCGTCAGGCGCCATCAATTCAAAGACTCTGGTTATTTCTCCAATATTACATTGATTGACATCTTCAGTAGCTATCTCATTAACTACTTGTGTCTCGGCACAATTATCTGTTATAACCGGATTACCAAAAGTGGCACCCAGATTATTCAGGTCATAGCTTTCACGACAATCAATAGTCATATTACTAGGACATGTCATCGACGGTAATATATTATCGGCGACATGGACACGAATCATACACTGATTTGTATTTCCGCCCATATCCACAGCTTGCATGACAATCATCAATTCTTGTCCTACATCCGTACAACAAAAACTTATACTTTCGCCAAACAGCGTATCTGCAGGAACACAGGTCGTATCCATTCGCGCGACCTCCACTCTATCCAATCCACATTCATCCCAGCTTCCATCATCAAAACTATTGACAAAAACTTCAACCATTCCAGTTGAGCCGATATTTACATTGACATCCTGTTCACAGACCGTCACCGGTTCTGTATCATCAGCCACCGTCACCTGCATTGTACAACTGCTTTGGTTATAACAATCATCATTTACAAGGTAAGTAATGGTATTGACGCCTACCTGTAGTTCTGCAGTCCCACCATTTCCTTCTATAAAGCCAAGTGGATAATCCACTCGAACATTAAATCCGTTATTACAATTATCTGTTCCGCTTATTGGCGGCAATACGACCGATCCGGCACAATCATCATTGGTAGTAACAGAAAAATCTGGTGGACATTCAAATTCTGGTGCTTCATCGTCAATAACTTCAATAAGTTGAATTCCTCCCTGAGAGGATTCGCCATTACACCACCATTCGCGCACTTCCCAGATTCGCATTATTTTCTTGATACAAGCGATCGAAGGCACTTCAACATCTGTGTACATTACTGTGGCACTGCATCCTACCTGAGTTGGTGTGCCCGTATTTGGTCCTGTGAATACGCCCGGAACAAGCGGAACACCTGAAGCAGAACCTGTTAATGGACAGAACAAACCGTCTGTTACATTAGGGTCGCATACAATGGGTACACCGGAACCGGTTCCAGTCATTGGATCAGATGGAAATGGTAAAGGATTGCCATTCATGTCAAACTCATACAGAGGATCACTGCAGCTGATTGCATTACCTGTAGCCAGCGATTTTGGACCTGGAAAGACAATATCATTGAGTTGAAGTCTCTCCAATCTGATGGTTTGCGTACACTCATCTTCGTTACCGAATTCATCAACAGCTTTATAGGTTCGTGTGATTTCATAGGTATAGATCGGATCACATAATAATTGATCCCTTTGCTCATTTGCAAGGAATACTTCAAAGTCAGCACATGCGCCCACTGCAGGCGGTAAGCCCAATACATTGAGAATTCCGCATGTAAGTACTGTGTCGGGAGGACAAACGATCTGTGGTGGCAATTTATACTCCACAGTTATTTTTCCATCACAGGAATTTCCACAGCATGGTTCAGTTATTACAAACTCCAACATTTGATCCTTATGGGAAAGGTCTACTAAATTTCCCGGGATGGGGTCCCCATAGCTATCAAATACTTCAATTGTATAACTGTCATTACATATAGGAAGCAAGCCTATAGCACCCATTGCTGGTGTGATAATAGCCTCACAACTTTGATCTAAAGAGATATTTATTTGGTCTTCACATTGAATATTACAATCTGAGGCACACGGAGTGCTGTCACCCCACGCCAAGCCATTAAGACCATTTATTGTTTGTCCTATAAAACTTACCTCACCTGTGTTGCGATTCATAATACCCAGGTAGTTTGGGCCGGATCCTACTGCTCCATCGTTTACATCTACATATAGGTTACCACTTGCATCGCAATCCATTGAGTTAATACGCGGGCCGATGAGCAATGGAAATCCTGTATAACTGACATTGGCCACCCCTGTTCCAGATCCAGTTACAGGATCAAGGGTATATAATGTTCCTCCGTTATCTACATCATATAGATATATACTACCATCACAATAGGCCATACCATTTCCTGGGCTACAGGTTAAAGTTGGCAGAATATCAGTGACTTCAGCAGTGTTTACATTTATTTGAGCGAGTACTACGCAATCAGGATTGAAGAAACTATTTACATACATGATTCCATTGTCCGCGTCATAAGTCATATCAAAAGTAGGGGCTCCCGTTCCTTTTGTAAATTGTGGACTCAATGCTCCAACAAGCGTTCCTGCACCTGTAGCTAAATCTATGGTCATTAATACCTGCGTACCATCACCTGGATCTCTACCTATGGCATAGAAATACCCTGTATCGTCATTATACTCAAGCGCTCCTACAAAATCATAGCCGATAGGACCTATTGGCGTATCTGATCCCGTCAATGGGTCCAGCACAAATAAGGTCGATGGAGCCTGTCCATCTGAGGCAAAGAGTTCAATTGTGGGTCCTCCACATACGTCAGGCTGAGCCATCAATCGACTGACTGGGCTTGAACAAAACAAGAGGATCATTAAGGAATAGAGGCAAGGATAGATTGCTAAGCCTTTGTTATAAAGGCTATTCCTAACAGTAAGTTTGCTTGTGGCAATTTGTTTCATATTAAACTAACATCTTTATAAGCGTCAATAAAATTGCTTGACTAAAATTCAGATTCCGGAATAATTCCAGATTCATTTTACTTTACCCTACACATGCATATAGCACGGCATCACAGATATTAGTAATGACAAAACTGCCACTCTCTAAATCGGTGATTGGGAAATACTTACTGTTGTTGGGAATAATCGTGTGTAAGAATGATTATTTATTGCACCCTTAAAATGATGTCAATATGCTCCGGTTTAAAAGAGCTTTTGCTATAAGGATTATAGCTTTGATTATTTAAGTGTTATTCGTTAGCTAAGACTATTATCTAGTCTTTCAAGATCAAATATAATAAAACATATTATAAATAATCATAATATGTAAATATTTTTTTCGCGGTATAAAAAAAGCCCCACTGACGATTTTAAATATCAGTGAGGCTTCTTGCTTATTTTGAAACTGTAGTTATATTAAAATCAACCTATATTGAATGCTCTTATTATGCATTAATAAATTCACATAGACCATTCCACTTGCATTCAATTCACTTCGTGCCACGCGTTGTGTATGTGTTCCTTTGGTGTAAAACGCCGAAGTCTGATACAGCAATCTTCCATTTACATCATAATATTGCCATAAAGCACTGCCATCTGCAGGCACTTTAATTGTAATATCAGTCTGTTCAACAAATGGGTTTGGTTGTGCACCAATAATTTTTAATTCATCATACACCTCAGTGCTGTTTCCTAATTCAATAGGCAAGACTTGTGCATTAGAATTATAGGCTTCTAAGTTCATCGTTGCCTGATCGAGATGAAGCACCTTGGTTGCGTTTAGACTTTCTTTTGACTCAACCAGAATTTCTACCATAGCTTCGGTATTATCCAAAGTTGATGCTTCAAAAGCATGGTAACTGATGGTAATAATGCCTTCTTCGCTATTAATATGATAGTTTCTATCGCTCCAGTTTTCAAATGGAGCCATTACTTCCAAAACATTCATCTTCTCAAGATCATATCTAATGGCTGTCTGCCATCCCAGAATATCAGTATAATTATCTGCGGAGATCTTAATTGTTGTAATATCTCCCGCTTCAATCCAATTCTCATTGATTGTTAATTTCAATGCATCGCTGTTACGATCTTCAATGTTAGCGTCATTTGAATTAGCAACGACACTGCCATTTACATCCCCTACTTTCACACCTATGAAATCAATGTCCATATCCGAATTCAGATCCGAAATCAAATAATCTTCTGGAATTGAATGAATCCATGGGTTAAGAGGATCGATGAAGGTATATTCAGCATCAATGAATCTCCATGCATCGTTCTGAGGCAGTTCATTGTACACACCCAGAATTAGTTTTCTCAATTCGATCAAATCTACAGACGAAATATCCTGATTGCCATTAACATCAGCTGCAATCATTTTGTAAGGACTATCCAACCACTCCACACCAAGAATGTGTCTTTGAATAAGAATCAAGTCCAAGGTTGAAATGCCATTAAGGTGTTCATCATCTTTTCGAGGAACAACCTGATAGCTTCCACCCAATGGCATTGAAACAAAGGCATATTCTCCATCTTCTGAGGTCATTGCTTCAAGATCAGGAATACCTATTCCTACTTCCACGCCTTCAATTTCATCATTATACTCTGTATAAATATCTCCTTTAATGACAACGCGATTCTGCATGTCTGTAC
>JABDJE010000258.1 GCA_013002625.1 Saprospiraceae bacterium
GCCTACACCAGCTTTCTTCTGATCAAAGACTTGATATCTGATCTGAATGTCTATCCATGCAGGAGCATCTTGATAGCGCGCTTTGAGTTGCTTGAACAATGATGCAGAAGCATCTCCAATTTCATCAGAATCGCTGGCTCTATGATTTATTAAAACCAAACATAAGTACTGATGAGCTGTCTGCTTGTTCATCAACAAGCTCTTCATTGTCTTCTCAAGGATCTCCAAAGATTCATCATGCGCTGGAATAACTACAATGGTGTGATAGTGCTTGGACTGATCGATTTCAAATGGATGATCTTTTATCGATCGTTCGTTATAATATGTGTGTAAATATTTCAATAAAATGATGATCTGATCAATGAAGTATATTTGTGATGTGGAAAAAGAACCAGCACTGTTATCTACAAGCTACTTTCCTTCAGTTAGCTATGTCGCTGCTCTCAAATTATTTGATTGCAAGATAGAATTATACGAAAACTATCAAAAACGCAGTATCAGGAATAAATGTAAAATCCTGGGAGCCAATGGTACTTTGCAATTGTCCGTACCATTAAAAAAAGGTAAGACTCAAGTTCCAATTACTCAAGTCGAAATTGATTATTCGGAAGATTGGGTAATAAATCACATCCGATCAATCCGATCGGCATACGGGACATCAGCCTACTTTGAATTCTATTTTGATAAAGTCTGTGACATTCTTAATGCAAGGCCGTCTAAACTTCACCTACTTAATCATTCCATATTGGAATGGTTACAGAAAACAGGTCTCATTGAAAACTTCTCATATACCCAAGCGTTTATTCATCCGAAATCATGCCCAATGCTTGACTTGAGATATGATAAATTCATTGGTATTGAATTGCCAGCTTATGATCAGGTGTTTTCAGATAAATATGGGTTTGTTACTGATCTCAGTATATTGGATTTAATATTTAACTTAGGTCCAGAGGCCAATTTAAGCTATAGAGATATTAAGTATAATTTAGAAAAATGAATGGATTGATAAATCAAAGTACGGATCAATATCAAAATGCTTTGATAAACATAATTGATGCCTTGCATCAAATGACAGTGCGCATTCAGCATAGTGAATTAGAACAAACTGTAAAAGACATTAAAGATCGAGTTGTGGATCCATTCATGTTTGTCATCGTCGGAGAAGTGAAGGCCGGGAAAAGCAGTTTCATAAATGCTTTGTTGGAATCAGAAAAAGAGATTTGTAAAGTTGCGGCTTCACCCATGACAGACACGATTCAGCAAATTGTCTATGGTGAGAAAGAAAGTGTTATAGAAATCAATCCATTTCTAAAAAGAATTACACAGCCCGTCGATATCTTAAAGGATATCGCCATTGTGGATACCCCAGGGACCAATACCATTATTGATCACCATCAAGAAATTACCGAAAACTTCATACCTACTTCTGATTTAATAGTATTTGTATTCGAGGCTAAAAACCCTTACCGTGAATCCTCCTGGAAGTTTTTTGATTTCATTAAAGAGGAGTGGCACAAGAAAGTCATTTTTGTATTGCAACAAAAGGACTTGTTGAGTCAAGACGATTTGGAGACCAATATCAATGGGGTCAAAGAGCAAGCAGCACGCAAAGGCATGATAGATGCACCAATTTTTGCGGTATCGGCTTTACAGGAATTGAATAAAAACAGTACGGATAGTGGATTTAAAGTTGTGCGTGATTTTATTTCTGATAATATAACGGGCGGTCGCGCGCCATTTCTTAAGCTCCTGAACGTCATCGGTACAGTGCGTACAATTAACCTTAAGATTAGTGCAGGTGTTGAAGACCGGAAGGCGCAATATCGATCGGACTTGGAATTCAGGGAAGATATCAAACAAACGCTCGACAGACAGGAAGAAAGAACAAAAAGGCAAGTTCAAATCATGGTTGAGAACCTGCTTGCGGCATACGATAGAACCACAAGCAATAGTCGTGAAGAACTTAAGAGTGGTATTGGGTTTGTAAATCTCATCAAACGCTCAATTCAAGCCACATTTAATTCAGCGGCTTCACCTAAAAAATGGCTTGACGGCATTACCGCAGAACTTGAAAATGCGCTTAATGCAGAGTTCAAAGATAAGCTGCAGGAAGGCGTTCTTGATATTGCCGAAAGTATTCAGGACATGGCGCGAATTATTGATGTTAAAATCAAAGACAGCACGACGATACTAAAAAATGATCATGAGATCTTTTCTGATATTGCTGAAAAGCGATCGCAGGTGTTGAAAGACCTCCAGAATGCATTTGCTACTTTTCTAAAGCGCTCAGAAAACTTTTATCAGAAGGATATCATGGGAGGCGGTGAAAATTTTGCGCCTCAATTAGCAGCAGGTAGCGGTGTTGCAATCGTAGGGATTGTATTATCCACTTTGACCAATACGATGGTGATGGATATAACCGGGGGTATTCTGACGGCTGTAGGTTTAATATTTGCAGGAATAACGGTAGGTCTGAACAGAAGTAAAATATTAAAGAGTTTTGATAGAGAGGTCGCATCTGGTAGAACTAAGATTGAAGATGAAATTACACTCAAGCTCAACAATTATACCCTTTCCATCAAGCAACGCATCGATGATAATTTCAATCAGTTTGATGACATGTTGCGACGCGAAGAGCAAGAAATTGAATCGCTTACTTCCAGTATTACCCAGGTTGATCAAAACCTCGTTGAAGTAAAGGATAGTATTGATAAGGTTCTAAGCTAGATGCTGACAAGCCATAATTTTTCTGCACTTATGCATCTGCCCTAAACGAAAAAAGCCGCTTATTTCTAAGCAGCTTCTTTCTCACTGTTTCAGCCTCATTTATATTTTAATAAACGGTTTGATTATCCTCAGGTTTTTATAATCAATATGAATATAGTAGCTGCCTTGAGCTAATGCAGCCGTTGGAATTTCCTTCTTTCTGTGGATCATTTCCTGGTGAATCAGTAATTGACCTAGATGATTATAGATTTTTATAGAGCCATCTATATGTGGCTCTAATTCCGTAGTAATTAACAATAAGTCGTCAACTGGATTCGGTGCGATGATAAAACTTTCATCTGAAGGATTTTGAATGCTGGCGCAACCGCCACCGCTCACCGTTTCTGCATTTACGCTTATAGGGTTAGAGAGTTCAAAGCAGCCTGCTAATTGAGATGCATTATTCCCTACGGCTGCATTTTGAAGCAATCCTGTATAGCTAAGATGCCAGACCAAGTATTCCTGCATTGGTAGACCTTCAAAGTTATATGTATTACTAGAAAGGATTTCCAAAATATTGGCATCTGTATCTGTGATCACATACACAGAAGCATCACCCGTATTGCCACTGACTTCAAATCCAATTATATTATCTTCATTATCGTCGGTGCAAATAGTAATATTGGTGCTGCCATCATTGAATACAATTGCTCCACCCATAACTTCACACTCTGCACAGTCCTCGCCGCGTTTTCGAATAACGGTAAGCGGATTAGACAATGCAAAACATCCTTCCAGATCATAGGCATTCATCGCTATATCCAAACCAGACAAACCATTGATGTAACTGATGCTCCACAACAGACATTCAGATTCAGCCGTACCTTCAAAATTGAAGGTTGGACCAGATGGCAATTGTAGGATGACACCATTTAAATCAGTAACAATCCATGCCATATTCGGACCTTGTGCACCTGTAAGGTTTACTTCTAGCAAATCATCTACTCCGTCATCAACGCAAACTTCAGCAGACAAACTGCCATCTGCCGTAGTTAAAGTTCCGCCCGTTAAATCACTTGTACAATCTGAGTGTAATTTAATTTCGTCTACATCCCAAATGGATACCAGTCCATTAGACCCAATAAGGCAGTAGCTTAAT
>JABDJE010000297.1 GCA_013002625.1 Saprospiraceae bacterium
GATCTGGATAATCCATATATCACATTTGAAAATGATTATATCGAATCGGTGTGGTGGCTTCTCGGTCAATTGTACGATAAAGATTTATTGTACAAAGGGTATTCGGTGCAACCTTATTCACCCAAGGCGGGTACCGGACTAAGTTCCCATGAGTTGAATATGCCGGGGACCTACAGAAATGTAAAAGATGTTTCGGTTACAGCCCAATTTGAATTGGTCCGTGATGAAAAATCAGAATTTCTGTACGAAGGACATAGCAACAAGGTTTACTTCCTTGCTTGGACAACCACACCCTGGACACTGCCTTCTAATTGCGCAGTAGCCCTCGGTGCTAAAATTGATTACAGTCTTGTAAATACTTTTAACCCATATACAAAGGAACCTGTTTGTGTTATCATTGCCACGGAGCTTATCGCCAAATACTTTAAAGCAGAAGGTGCAGAAATGCCTTTGGAGGATTTTGATCCTAACGGGAAAATAATTCCATACAAAGTTGTGCGCACCATGAATGGAGCAGAGCTTGAAGGGATACATTATAATCAATTGCTGCCCTATGTGCAGCCTGAAAAAGGCGATGCCTTCAGGGCCATTCTAGGAGATTTTGTGTCTACAGAAGATGGTACAGGCATCGTACACACAGCCTCTGTTTTTGGTGCAGATGATTACCGTGTCTGCCAACAAAATAATGTGCCTTCAATTCTGGTGCGCAGAGGAAAGGAACTTGTGCCTTTGGTTGACCTTCAAGGTAAATTTGTTGAAGAGGTCACAGATTTTGCAGGCGCCTATGTGAGAGCGGAATACTATGATGATGAGGAGCAGAAGAAGCCAGGCTTTGAATCGACAGACCTAAAAATTGCAGTCAAGTTAAAACTAGACAACAAAGCATTTAAAGTTGAAAAATACGAACACAGTTATCCGCACTGCTGGCGTACGGATAAACCCGTTTTATACTACCCATTAGACAGTTGGTTTGTGCGTTCTTCAAGTTTGAGGGATCGTATGGCTGATTTGAATAAAACGATAAACTGGAAACCAGCCCATACGGGTACAGGTCGTTTTCAGGTGTGGTTAGAGAATTTAATGGACTGGAATTTATCGAGATCCAGATTCTGGGGAATTCCACTTCCAATCTGGAGAACAGAAGATAAGGAGGAGGCTGTATGTATATCATCCATGGCCCAGTTGTCTGAAGAAATTAACAAGGCCAATGATGCATTGGGATTATCGCAAGAGTTACCGCAAGATTTACACAAGCCCTATATTGATAATGTGATTTTGGTGAGCCCCAAAGGTAAGGAAATGAAGCGTGAATCCGACCTCATCGATGTGTGGTTTGATTCCGGATCCATGCCCTATGCTCAATGGCATTATCCATTCGAGAACAAAGAAATATTTGAACGTAATTATCCCGCTGACTTTATAGCCGAAGGCGTAGATCAGACAAGAGGGTGGTTCTATACTTTGCATGCCATCGCCACAATGGTATTTGATAAGGTGGCATTTAAAAATGTGGTCTCCAATGGATTGGTTCTGGATAAAAACGGCCAAAAGATGTCGAAGCGTCTTGGGAATGCTGTCGATCCGTTTGAGACATTGGCACAGTATGGCGCTGATGCTACAAGATGGTATATGATGGCCAATGCCAACCCGTGGGACAATTTGAAATTTGATGTCTCTGGGATTGAGGAAGTAAAACGTAAGTTCTTCGGAACGCTTTATAATACCTACAGCTTCTTTGCATTGTACGCCAATATTGATGGCTTTTCATTCGATGAGGCTGAAGTACCTCTTGCCGAAAGAACTGAAATAGACAGATGGATTATTTCGCAATTGAATTCCTTGACAGAGGAAGTGAAAAATGAATACGCCGATTATGAACCCACACGAGCGGCAAGACTAATCCAGAACTTTGTTGAAGCGCATTTATCCAACTGGTATGTACGCCTATGCAGAAGACGATTCTGGAAGGGTGATTATACCCAGGACAAAATCGCAGCTTACCAGACCTTATATACTTGTCTTAAGACAATCTCTAAGCTCATGGCGCCCATCGCTCCGTTCTTTGCAGATTGGCTTTATAAGAATTTGAATGAGGTATCTGGAAACGAAAATCACAACTCGGTACATCTGGCATTATTCCCGGAAGCAAAGGTTGATGCTATTGATAAGGATTTGGAACAACGTATGAATTATGCTCAAAGGATTTCTTCTTTGGTGTTATCCCTAAGAAAAAAGGAAAAAATCCGCGTACGCCAACCATTGAATAAGATATTGCTACCAATCCTTGACGACAAGTTTGAAGAACAGGTGAAGGCCGTGGAGAATCTTATTTTACACGAGGTAAACGTGAAAGGCTTTGAATATATCAAAGATGCCAGTGGTGTCATCAAGAAAAAGATCAAGCCCAACTTTAAAACATTGGGTAAACGCTTGGGGCCTCACATGAAACAAGCTTCACAGGTTATTATGGCATTGACCAATGATGATATCAAAGATATTGAAGCAAGTGGTGTATTTCAATTAAATGTTGATGGTCAGACATACGATTTGACACTTGAGGATTTTGACATTTCTGCAGAGGAGATTCCTGGATGGCAGGTGGCTCAGGATGGAGACATCACTGTGGCGCTGGATATCAATTTGACGGAAGATTTAATATCAGAAGGGATGGCCAGGGAGTTGGTGAATCGTATTCAAAACATAAGAAAGGACAAAGGTTTTGATGTGACTGACCGTATTAAAGTTATCCTTGAAGATCATGAGTCCATTCGCGAGGCGATTGCAAACTATGGCCACTACATCAAGGAAGAGGTTTTGGCTCAGGATATCTCCAATGGACAAGCGAGTTCTGATAATGAAATTGAATTACCGGGCAGTATTACCCTGAAGATAGATGTAGAAAAAGTGTAACATCAGAGATTAAAAAAAGGAGCGTTTGAAGCCGCTCCTTTCCAATATTAATTAAACTTTTATAAATCCCTTCGTCTTTAATTTCAAATGCCCCTGCAAGCGGTAGAAATAATTACCTGGTGGCAATTGCGATGCATCAAATTTGATTTGATGGTCTCCGGCATTGAACCGCTGATTAGACAATACTTTCAACTCTTGACCTGTGGCATCAAACACCGAAATCTTAAGATGCTCATTCTCTGAACTGAACTCGATTGTTAACCAATCTTTGCAAGGATTAGGGAAGCAATCTGTATCGATATGGCCCAATTCGTAATCTGTAGTGGATGTGGTACCTGCACACGATTTGATTACCGGTATGTATTGGAAATCATCATATAGAATTTGCTTGATCTCTTCTTCTTCAACCCCAAAC
>JABDJE010000307.1 GCA_013002625.1 Saprospiraceae bacterium
GGTCGATACATCGTGGATTACAGTTCTGAAAAAGAGGAAGGTGCTTACCGTCTTCAATACAATACATTGTACACCCGTGAAGATGGCCAAACTGAAAAAAGTGTCGTCATCAATGCGCATTCGCAAGACTCTCTTGTGATGGAAATGAACAGAGCCGGACGTGCCGAAATAATCGTTTTGGTTAGACAGGAGTGATTATGTACTTTCGAGTATGAGTCAGCACAATGTGCCTTTTCTGGAGTCTTTTTTCAAGTCACAATTTGCATCAATTGTAGCAACCACCGTTGACTTTCTGACCTTGATTGGTTTGACAGAGTTATTTGGCGTCTATTACCTAATTTCTACAGCTTGTGCGAGTGTTGCTGGCGCTGTTGTAAGCTTTAGCCTTGGGCGGCACTGGGCCTTTAAGCGGGCAGATAAAGCCGTGTGGGGGCAAGCTTTTAAATATGCGATGGCCAGCGGCCTTATTCTGATCTGTAATGTGGGTGGCATGTACCTCTTTACGGATATTCTCAATATCCCGTATGTCTACTCCAAGGTGATCACGGCAATCATTGTAGGTGTGCTCATAAGCTTTCCTTTGTTCCGTTATTTTGTGTATCGGTAATTAAGATTGTAATGACGCCTTAACCTTATCCAAGACCAACATCACATCATCGTATGTCGTTTTTTTGTGCTTATTGAATGCGTATATTGGATGGAAACCCTGCCGCCAGAAAAAATGCCATTTGATCTTATTTCTTACTTTTCTCATCACAAGATTGCGTGATTCATAATTTCCTGTAACCGATAATTGCATCAGTTTCAAAGCACAACTCAAAGTAAATGCGGAATCCGTTATTCGACATTCTTGATCAAAGAGACCATCCTTTGTCCATTTGTGTTCAGGTGTTAATAATTCAATGACCAGATTAATAACTTGTAGCGCCTGCTCCCTTGACATATTTCCTTGATTTAGAATAAGTTGATTGTGCGTTCGCGATAATCGCAAACACAAAAATTGTCTAAATCCTCAGCTGCCAGGGTGTCAGAAAAAGGTGAGGAAGGCGTAAATTAAGAAAAAAACTTTGACTTGAACTTATAATTATTCTTCTTCATCGATATACTCAATGGGATTAACCATCGGTAAGTCCATAAGAGATTTTTCTTCTGAACTGATACTGAAGAATCCTAAAAAACCGCCGGAAGACTTTGCGACGTGCTTTGCAAAACTCTGGAAGGACTTATAAAGTTTGTAAGCTAGCTTATTATCCAACAATGGAAGGATCGCGTTCAATTTTTCTAATTTTGCGGATAAAACTGATTTCTTAGCTTCATTATCCTCGGGCAAACTTTCCAATGTACTTGCGAGAACTTCATTAAAATCCTGTCCAACTTCTTTATAAAATGGCAGTAGAATATCCGGTGAACTGTAGGTGCGAATTTCAGCTATTTTTTTGGCCCAATCCGCTTCTTTTTTATCAAATACACCATCCGAAATAGCAATTAAAGCTGTAATCCAGGCAACTGAGTTTTTACATGTTGCAAATTGTTCCTCATTTAGTGATTCGAATCCTTCTACCATGTTATTATATTTTAGACCGCAAAATTAAAATATCCTGCGAATCAATAAACATTAAATAAATTAATTATTCAAAAATTAAATCTTACTGCTAAAGCTGGGATGATTGGCAATTGATCAACACGTTCAAATCTTAGGCGGTCAAAGTAAAAAATGTTGTCCCTATTGTAAGTATTTGAGGCAGATAATACAATCTCTGCATTCATATACTTTGAGAATTCGATATTCTTTTGAACCGATATATCCAGTCTGTGGTAGCTTGGTAATCGACCTCCGTTACGCTCATCTGAATATATAATGCCCACATTTTCTGGATTTTGGGTAAGGTAATCTGTATTTACCCCATCCAGGAAGGAAATATCCGTGTAAAAGCCTTGTGTTTTTGTAAATGGAAATCCTGTTCCAAAATTCCAACGTGCACTTACCATCCAGTCATTGTTATGCCCAAATGTATAAGTCGCTAACAGATTGACATTGTGCCTTCTGTCAAAAATGGTTGGATATTCCTGCTCTCCATCAAACCTGGTCACTTTACCCAAAGAGTAGGTTCCCCAGACATAAAGATTTTTCTTTTTATACTTCAAGGTAAAATCGATACCATAAGCTTCACCCTCCTCCGTCGAATAATCCGATTGACCTCTGTTGGTCTTATTTCTATTAATCACCACCAATTGTGAAAAATCCTTCACATAGGCTTCTACATTCAATTCAAAGTGATCACCCATATCCTGCTCTACGCCAACAACCACATGGGCGGCTTTCTGGAGCTTTGAGTCCACCGGTTCACCATCATAACCATCGAACTGATTGTCCGGGCCAGAAAGAAATCCATTAAATAGATTCACAACATCTCTTTCATTGGACGCAGCAATCAAATTCTGACTGTATAATCCTGCTGCCAGTTTAAAACGGGTAGCATCTGTGATATTATATTTTAAACCCAATCTAGGCTCCGGTGAAAACTCACCAAGTGACGCATAATATTGCATCCTGAACCCTGGTTCAATAACCAACTTATCCCAGGATTGTCTGAACTTTAGAAAGCCTGATACTTCCGTTGTATTTTGGAATTGATTGAGAGACACACCAAAAGGATTGGTGAATTCGAATTCGGTTCGGATACTTTTTACTTCAATACCATAATCCAATTGGGCATTATTGAAAAAATAATTGAAATCGAGACCAAGAACATATTCTCTGATCACACTTTCTCTTGGATCTTCATCTGCCTCGATAATGCTGGTTTCATATTGAGAAAAACCAACAAGGCCATTTAAGTTCAGATTGCTGGTAGCGGGAAGTAAACTAAAATTTAATCCACCACCCGAGTTGGTCCAATCAATTCTTGCTACCAGTGGATTATTGTATGAGTCATCGAAATTAAATCCAAAGAAATTGAAGCTGGAGCCATTTGCCGTCACAAAAGACAATTTGCCATAAGTGTCGTTAAAGCTGAAAGGCAAGCCAATTGAATCATTTACAGCAGCATAGTTGTACAAGTCTTTAGATGTGCTTTCAATAATTGACCTCTTGGTGGTCAAAACAAGCGACAAGCTACCCTGGTCATCCTTAAGTTTTGCCAATGGGCCTTCGAATAATCCTTTGACCATGAATGGACTTGCGGATACCTGTCCCCCAAAGCGTTTTTTATTTCCTTCTCTTGTAGAAATATCAATGACAGCAGATATTCTACCTCCATGCTCTGCGTTAAATGCACCGGTTAAAACATCCACATTTCTAATGAGTTCAGTTTCAAAACTTGAATAAAAACCTATAGAGTGAAATGGGTTGTAAATTGTCAATCCGTCCAGAAGGATTTTATTCTGAACAGGTGAACCGCCTCGTATATACAATTGTCCGCCTTGGTCTCCGGTAGAAATTACGCCTGGAAGAACTTGCAAGTATTGAAGAATATCCGCGTCTCCTCCTGTCGATGGCAAGGCTTTAATTTCTTTTTTACTAACCTGTATTTCTGAAATCCGAACTTCTGTCCTGGCCACTTGGCGTTGTGCTGAAATATCTACAACACCCAGATTCACGCCGCTTGCCGTAATATTGACTTTGTAATAATTAATGGAAGTGGCTTTGAACTCGACATCAATCAGTATATCTTCATATCCAATATAACTGACTTTTAATTTATAGTTACCTAAAGGTACCGCAGTCAATGTAAATAGCCCACTTTCATTTGTATTCGTACCAAAGGTTGTTCCATCAACAACAACATTCGCAAATATGACGGGCTCACCTGTGGCATCATCATAAACGTGCCCTCTGATATTGCCAGTCTGTGCCATTGAGAATGTGCTGAACAAGAAAGCAGCAAAAAAAACGAGGATTGTATTTCTATATTTCATTAGCGTGAACTCCGGAATCAAAATTTTCCCAAATGTAATGATTCTAACTTAGTAGCTTAATGTTAGATTGATATCATTACGACATTTATTTCATTCAAATAATCAAATATCATTTACATTTATACCATGAAGAAAAAGATTGGATATATCGCCCTGGCCAGCTTACTTGTAATTCAAGTATTCAGTATCGACAAAACAAATCCACCCATTGATCCAGCAATGGATTTTTTACAGACCGAAGGGATTCCCGATAATGTTAAAATGGGCGTCAAAAACGCTTGTATGGACTGCCATGGCAACTTCACCAAATATCCATGGTATACCAATATCGAGCCCGTCTCATGGTGGATAAAAGGCCATATTGATCATGCACGAGGGACTTTGAATTTCTCCGAATGGAATGCATACACGGCCAAAGACAAAGAACATGCTGCAAGAGAATGTGTTGAAGTGCTCGAACAAGGTTGGATGCCACCTTCATCCTATAAAATGATGCATAAAGAAGCCAGGCTTGATGAAGCCACAATAAATGCAATGATTGATTATTTCAAAAGTCTATAATCGTATTTCAAAATTATCTCTGTCCTTGAGGAAAGGCAGTGCTTCCCTGTAAGCCAACATCTCCTGCTTATTCATCTGCACTGTCAGGAGGCCTTCTTGTTGCGCTAAAAAAGCCAATCGAACACCATCATATCCAAAGCCAGCAGAATGTCCTGTGTAGTGATTATGCCATACATCTTCGCCAACACAATTAGAAGCCAAGACATAGGATTGGTTTTCGATAGAACGCGATTTCAGCAAACTATCCCAGGCATCGATCCTTTTATCTGGCCAGTTGGCACTAAAAATTAGGATATCATAATCTTCGACATTGCGACACCACACTGGAAATCGAAGATCATAACAGATCATTGGACAAAGCCTGAAGCCTTTATATTCATAGATTAGTTTCTGATTGCCCGGTTCGAAAAATCGATTTTCGCCAGCAAAACCAAAGAGGTGTTTTTTATCATACTGAGCCACAACACTCCCCTCCTTAACCAAAAAACATCGATTAAAATATTGTTCTTTTTCTTTAACGATGAGAGATCCAATAACCAATGCTTCTTTCTCTATACTCCATGATTTCATGGCCTTTAAAGCTGAAAGATCATGATCATGATACAAATGGGCCTTCATTGTAAACCCACTTGACCACATTTCAGGCAAAATGATCAGATCTGATTCATCAGGCACACCACCAATCAATTCCGAAAAATGATCAATATTATGTTGAGGGTCATGCCATTTGATTTGAGCCTGTAAAATTGTTGCGGTTAGTTGCGACATAATTAGAAGTCATTGAAATATCTGCGTGCATTTTTATTGAAACTATCGTCATCAAAGTTATCAAATGCATCACGATATAAATCAAATTCCCAATTTGGATTATTTATTTCTCCCCGACAAGTCGAATGCAGCAATATATAATCATTGCCTGCCAGGGATGGGTTGTAGAATAGAAACTTGACATTGGTCTGCTGCGTTGCAGGTAAATAGTTATAAATCCAAATTTCATAAGGAGGCGCAGAGGGTTCTTCTTCAACTTTTACAATGTCATCCGGTCTGCCGTATTTTAAAAAATAAAATCCACGATCGGTCTGAAAACCATGTCCTACATTATTGGCAAATTGAATATCTACCGCTTTAGCAACATCCATATATTTCTTATACATATCCCTGGTGTTGGTCTTTGACATGGTCAACCAAAATGAATAAAGGAAATATTTCTTGGCTTTTAAATCATCTGAACCAATGACAAAGTTGAGGGTTTCGCTTAAGTCATTGCCAATTAAAGGTGCAATAGCTTTTAGGCCGTAATCCAGTTCATCCTGATCTAAAATCTGAACAAAGGAGGTCTCAAACATTTGATCCTTCTCATAATTATTCTTCAAGTCCACGATCGGATGTTGAACTGCAAAGTGACTGGAATAAGTTTCAAGTAAGACCTTATCCCGGTCAAACAAATCACAATGCAGGATATAGTTTCCTGAACCCATATTCTCTATATCAAACTCAAGCAGCAGTAATTCATTGCCCTCCATTTTCAGCCTTTTGTAACCGGGCTGAGGTATAAAAGGAACCGATTCATCCAGTGCTTCAATATGATACTTCAAAAAACATGGTTTATCACTCAAAGCGGATGTATTGTACAATTCGGTATAAATATATAATGTATTCTGCTCTGGGCTGGCCAGATTAAAACACAATGGCTCGAAAGAAAAATTATTTTTATTAAATGCCAGGACGTTTTCATTGGGATTGATTTCAGCCATGAAAAGAATATTGGAATGGCTAAAAACTGATTTTTCAGCCACTTCCAAACTCGTTTCAAAATTAAGTGTGTCAGAAATTCTGTTCATATCAACAAACTGAATCTTGAGATCGATTTTACCAGGCGTGACCGTGTACCGCTTCAAATCCCAAAAGTCAATTATATCCTTAGATTCAGGACTGTTAATCTGGTATTTGGA
Source organism: Saprospiraceae bacterium (assembly GCA_013002625.1). Taxonomy (GTDB): domain Bacteria; phylum Bacteroidota; class Bacteroidia; order Chitinophagales; family Saprospiraceae; genus RFSX01. The sequence continues at coordinate 6,432 of JABDJE010000307.1, forward strand.
GGCATTGACTATTTCTTCGTTTTGACTGATAATAACCAACATCTCAATTGAGGCCTGTAGCACATCCTGATTCACAGAATCGATTTGAAATTGAACGCTCTCCCCAATTATGCGTGTATATACTTCGAGATATTGTCCTTGTTGTCCTTGAAAAACACAAGGGGATACACTCACATTTATACCATAGAGGTTAGAATTGATGGATAGGAAAACAATGGCGAACCACAGTTTTAGAGTATTATTCATGGGTGTGGTCATGATGTTGGCTTTTAACTGAAACAAACATAAAGTCCAATTTTTGAATTTCAGTTCGCATAATCAAGGTATCCGATAGCA
>JABDJE010000314.1 GCA_013002625.1 Saprospiraceae bacterium
TGAGCAATGACGGAAAAGATCGAATTGGAACTGGATGGCAGTTTGGACTGGATAGAAATCATCCCTCAAACTTAATACACTTGAATTAATTCTGTCGTTGAGCTCAGGTTTAAATACTTAATCTGGCAAAACTTCATTCATGGCTTCCCAGATATCTCTTTGAAATAAAATAGGAACAGATACCTGATCCGGATTCTCACCCATTCTCACCATGACCATGTTAAGTGATGGAATAATACTCAGATATTGACCATTCTTTCCTATTCCAGAATACATATCATCCGGACCTTCAGGAGCAATGGAACCAGGAAAGACGATCTGAAGCCCGGGTAACATATAATCTTTCTGACCATTCAGCCACCACAAATAACCATATGAGTTATTAATATTTTGAGATGGTGTACGCATAGCATTGATATAGTCGATATTCTGAATGACCTGGTCTTCGCCCCACTTTCCATCGTTGGCTATAAGCCATCCAAATCGTGCCATTGAAAGGGCGGTGCTGAAAAAGACGTGGTCGTTGTCCAACCATAACCATTCCCCATTCATATCAATTTTATCCCGCAATTGAGTATTGAAATACGTTTCAAAGGATGATTTAACAGCGGACTCAATTACAGTATCGAGCAGGGTATAAGGTGCATTATGATATGCCCATCTTGTACCTGGTTCAGATCGAAAGCGCAATTTTGATGGATCAAAACTATGGTTGTCAAAAATGAGATCGTCCAAACCACTTGTCATGGTTAATTGATGCTGGATTGTAATATTATCTTCCTGCTCTGCGGTCATAGAAGTCCAACCCCTTCCCAGGTATTGAGTCGTTGGATCCTTTATATCTAAGTAAGCTTGTTCTTGTGCTATACCTACCAAAGCTGCAGTCAGTGTTTTTCCTGCTGATGCCCAATACCAGTCGCTGGCGGCATTGAAATCGCTGATATTGAGTAAATCCTTGCCGAAGTATTTTTCGATGACGATTTTACCATCCACTAAAATTATAAATGCACGACTGCCATTGTCTTCCAGTAGATTATATAGGTCTGGCAGTGCATCCGAGTTCCAACCCAGCTCGTCCGGATCCGTTCGTTCCCATGATAAATTATTTGATGGTGGGAAATATACAGTACCAAGCGAATCTTGGGGATTTGTATCATTATCGTCAATGATTGGATCCGACGTATCGCAAGCCATCATAAAAGCTGCAAAAAGTAATAAGTAGAAAAAGCGCATCCTTGTTGTTTATTTTTTGGACAGATAAAAACTGCTTGGGTTTAAAACGTTGGTCAATAAAATTCTATATGTGCCGGGCTCGGAATTATTAATTCTTTAACAGCTTCACCCAGTTTGCCTGTTTTATTATCAATTGGATAGATAACGATATTATCGGAATCCTGATTTGCAACAGCTAAATAATTTCCGGAAGGATCAATATTAAAATCCCTTGGTATCTGACCGCCTGAATTGATGGATTGCTTGAGCAGCATTTCACCACCTTTAATATCAAAACCGATAACATGAATTTTATCGTTTTCAGAACCATCCAATGCACGTGTTGCGGCATAAAGTGTGTTCAACCTGCTATGCAATCTAATGGCACTGGCGGTAATTTTGGAAAAATCGTTTATCGAATCGGACAAGTTGTGAATTTGCTTTAAGCCAAATATGCCGTTGGTACTGTCGCGTTCCATCCAATGAATGCTTAAGTCAAGTTCGTTGAGAATAAATACATTAAGCTCATCTGAAGTGCTTACCAAATGCCTTGGTCCAGCTAGTGTGGGAAAATTGTAAACAGCTTTTTCTTTGAAGTCTCCATCACTATATTCCAGATGATATATGCAATTGGATCCGAGGTCTGAGACAAGTAATTCATTTGAAAGTTGAAAAGGGTAGCTCATGTGTGGGTGTGGACTATCCTGTCGCCAATTCAAGGAGTCTTTGGCAACGAGTGTGAATACGGCATGGGCATTATCAAGTTTGCCGTCCGCTTTGATCCTATACGCTGCAATATTATTTCCGTAATTGGTCACAAATACTGCGTTCATGCTCTCACTGATTATGATGTGACAAGGATAAGCCCCCATTGAACTGAGCATTTGTTGTGCTTGCCATATACCATCTGAGTTTTTTAAATAGCTGAAAACGAGCCCAGCTTGATGTTGGGGACTATAGGTTTCATTTACCGCGTAAAGAGCGGTATGATTGGGATGCATGGCCACATAGGAGGGATTGGTTGCGCCGGTCAGTATTTTTTTGTCAACAATGTTTAGGCTGTCATCCAGTTCAATCATGTAGATGCCTTCGCCTTTGCCATTCACGTGCCCTTCTGTCTGAGTATATGTGCCAACAGCAAATTGGATATAATCTTTCTCTTGTGAACAAGAGATACACACTAAAGTGATGAGGAGAAGGATATAGGGCATTTTTAGTATTTGTCTTTGAGGATTTTTAGATGATGGAGGTTGTGGTAAGCATGCCACATAATTATCTCCCGGATAATCATACGACCCATCAGGGGGTGGGGCAGCAGATACTGGTCTAATTTGTTTTCAGGCCATTTATTTATTGTTCTAATTAACTTGAGGTTTTGCCGTTCAATTTGATCTAAGACTTGTGGTTTCTGTTGAGTGGTATAGGATTGAACCGTGATGGGCGAGGTGGTGCCTGGCGGAATATTTTGAAGGCGATCTTGATACCTGGATATGACTTCTTCCCTGGATCTTACTTCGCGGTTGGGTTTTCCGAATTTATAACGAAGCATGAATTTCGGATAATTTAATGCTTTGTTGAGAAGCTTTGCAGTTTTGATAATGTGATCAAGGTGTTGACTGGTGTTCCATTTTCCTTGTGGGCCTTGTTCAAAACGATTCAGAGGTTGCTGATTCAGCCATTCGCAAACTTCTTGTGAAGATTCTCTGATGGCGGCGGTTATTGCATGCTTCTCCATAATCCGAAAATGTGTATAATTATTCGTAATTTTGCAGTTTTTAGGGCAAATACAAACTTTTTTTGCAAAAACTTCGTTATCTGGAATGGTAACCAATAATGTCTGCGCATATCAACCATCTTGTATATTCTCAATATTCTATTTAGGGTAAAAAAGAATCAATCATTTTAATTTCGTGAGCATTGTTTAGCTTATGATGATATGTGTGACTTATTGTATTAAGAAATAAACAGACAGTAATATGGCAAGACCACGTACTAAGAAATTCGAATTCGGGAAAGGTATCTGGTATTTCAATATCAAGAAAGGCTACAATAATAATATTACCATCAAGCGAATCGAGAAGCAGAAAGCGATCGATGCTTACAAACAGTATCTTAAGACACAAAAGGAAAACTGTGAATGGCTTGGCAAATGGGATGGTAAGAAGTTTACCGACGACAACTTCGACAAACTCGAGTCTGTTAAAAAGTAAGCTTACCGCACGATTTTACTTCTTATTAGATTAATTTAAGTTGGGACTTATTTCACTAAAGTTATTTGTACTTTCGTGCAGGTAAACATATATATGTATTTAACCATATAAAACCTGTAAAGAATGAACAGAAACTTAGCCCTTGAATTTGTCCGTGTAACCGAAATAGCTGCTATAAATTCTGCCCAGTGGATGGGTAAAGGAGATGAAAAATCTGCCGATCAGGCCGCTGTCGATGGCATGCGTAAAATGTTGGATACCGTTGCCTGTTCAGCCACCGTGGTAATTGGAGAAGGCGAAAGAGATGAAGCACCTATGTTATATATAGGTGAGAAAGTAGGTGGAGGGGGACCTCCTGAACTGGAAATCGCTTTAGACCCCTTAGAAGGGACTACGATATGTGCCAATGGAGGGCACAATGCAATATCTGTAATGGCTATTGGAAAAAAGGGAGAATTATTACATGCGCCTGATATCTACATGAAAAAAATTGCAGTTGGTGCAGATGGTGTTGGATCGATAGACATCAGAGACACGCCTACAAATAATTTAAAAAGACTCGCACAGAAGAAATCTTGCTTGGTTTCTGATTTGACAGTAGTCATTCTGGACAGACCGCGACACAAGGAGTTAATTTCTGAAGTACGTAACAATGGTGCAAGAATATACCTGATTGGTGATGGTGATGTTTCTGCAGCGATTGCAACAGCTTTACCGGATACCGGAATAGATATGTTATTGGGGACGGGAGGCGCACCAGAGGGTGTTATTGCTGCTGCCGCATTAAGATGTCTGAAAGGGGACTTTCAGGGCATTTTGGTACCTCGAAACGATGATGACATTGCACGTGCTAAGAAAATGGGCGTTGACGATATCAATAGGGTATACACGATGAATGATCTTGCGAATGGGGATGTAATGTTTGTTGCTACAGGCGTCACAGATGGAAGTCTCTTAAGAGGTGTTCAATTTAAGCCATGGGGTGCCGTTACACATTCACTGGTTATGAGAAGTAAGTCTGGTACAGTAAGATGGATCGATGCTGATCATCATTTTGATCGCAAACCTGTTTATTAATTTTTTTTAAAAGCTACCGCTTAATTTGTGATCAAGAGAGAATTTTCCTGATCCAATAAAATAGATGGATACAAAGCCTATCAGGTAAAGGACTGCCATTTCTTTAGATGATCCTCCACGTGAAAACCAGGGGTCATCGCCATGCGCTATGAAAGCCGCAACAGCCATTGTTACTATAGAAAACACCACTGCATATTTGGTCTTATACCCGAGTATGATGAAGATACAGGCTATGAATTCGCCCAGAACAGCAAGACTTAAACCAAGTGTAGGCGACAGACCAAGAATAGAAGGAAATTTTATTTCTGCGCCGGAAAAAAGTTTTAAAAACTTACCCAAACCATGGCCGAAAATCATATTAAGACCAAAACCAAGTCTGAGAATTAAAGCGGTAATATCAAAATTAGAGTGAGACATAAGCTTTTTTTAACCTCCACATTCTTTGCGTAATTCACTCACCTGCGTCTCCCACAGATCTTTTTGTTCCTGAACTTCGTCGTCATCACAGTAGTCTGTGATCTCTAGAATAGTCTCGTTGGTCACATCAGATTTATACATTCTGAACTCAAGAAATTCATCTTCTTCAGCATCTGTCCATTTGAATCTGAGCCTCTCTTCCTCAATGTCATCAATGAGTTCAGCATCTTCAGGACTCCCTTCCCACTCGAAAGTATAGATGTCTTCACTGATATCAACCGAGTCACAAAACCACCTTACCAAACATTCCGGCATTGTAAGAAATTGATAAATAATGCTTGGGGAAGCTTTGAAGATAAACTCCATGTCTATTCGCACTCTACTCATTAAATATTACTTTATGTATAAGTTTTTGATTTCTAAATCGGTGCGCAAAATATAAATTTTAATTACATACTAGCAAAAATTATTTTCTTATTTTTTGTGAATGTGAACTTTTTTTAGTTTCATGCCATTGACAAGGTGTAGTAAAAGGACCAGAAGCAATACTTGCTAATTGACTCAGGAAAATATACTTTTGCTCTGTTTTTGTTTTGACAATAATAAAAATAGTAGATGAGGCAGCTTAAGATAACCAAATCAATCACGAACCGCGAAAGCCAATCCCTAGAGAAATACTTACAAGAAATCGGAAAAGTAGATCTCTTGACTCCAGAAGAAGAAGTAGACTTAGCAAAAAAGATAAAAGAAGGTGATCAGGAAGCCCTTGAAAAGCTGACGAAAGCCAATCTAAGATTCGTAGTTTCAGTTGCGAAGCAATATCAAAACCAGGGCTTATCCCTGAGTGATTTGATTAACGAAGGAAATCTAGGTCTTATCAAAGCTGCCCAAAGATTTGATGAAACAAGAGGATTCAAATTTATATCATACGCGGTATGGTGGATTCGTCAATCCATACTGCAAGCGCTCGCAGAACAATCCAGAATTGTAAGATTACCACTGAATAAGGTGGGATCACTCAATAAAATAAACCGCGCATTCTCTGAACTTGAGCAAGAATTCGAAAGAGAGCCATCTTCAGACGAACTGGCCGATTTGCTTGAAATCACTTCTGACGAAGTCGAGACAACCTTAGGTGTAGCTGCACGTCACGTATCGATGGATGCACCATTTGTAGATGGTGAAGATAATTCTTTGCTTGATGTACTTGAAAACAGCGGCACACCTGGTACAGACACCAAGCTTGAATATGCGGAATCTTTGAGAAGAGAAATCGAAAGATCACTTAACACCCTTACAGAGAGACAGTGCGATGTAATCAAATTGTATTTCGGTATCGGTATTGAGCATCCAATGTCGCTGGAAGATATCGGAGACAGATTCGGATTGACAAGAGAACGTGTCCGTCAGATTAAGGATAAGGCGATTAATAAACTCAGATCTGCTTCAAGAAGCAAATTACTTAAGCACTATTTGGGTACCTAGATTCTAGTTACCAATATTCTTTTATTCAGGGTGGACGTCCAATGGACGAAGGAGGGTATTATGCAATGAAATGAATGTCTCTGTGCGTTGTATTCCTTCAATTTGCTGGACTTTGTATGAGATTATATCTCTTAAATGCTCGGTATCCCTACAAATTACTTTTACAAACATGCCGTAGACACCCGTTGTATAATGGACCTCTACGATTTCATCCACTTCGGCCAATTCTTCGGCAACCTTTTCGTACATCCTGGATTTTTCAAGATAAACACCAAGAAATGCCGTGATGTCAAACCCCAGTTTAGCGTGATTGATTTGCAATTGTGCATTTAAAATGACATTATATTCCATCATTTTCTTTATGCGTACATGCACTGTTCCCGCTGATATAAATAAATCCTTGCCAATCTCCGCATAGGTCTTTTTAGCATCCTTCATCAGGATAGACAGGATCTTGAGATCGGTTTCATCTGGCGTAAATTTCTTTTTTGAGGCACCCATTAATTATAAATATTGATGCTTCTAATTTAGATATTTAGTTGTTAAAATCACTTAATTCAACATTTGATGGGAATATCTGTTCCAATTATTCAATGTTTCACTTTAATTTGTAGTTGTGATTAAACGAAATGGTAAAATAAGAGTTTGGGAACCCCTCATGGTAGGCATTGCAGCTGCCATTGGACTGCTTGCAGGATATAATATTCAATTTGATCATGCTGATTATAGCCTCTTGCAGTATAATAAAGCCTTTGAATCCCCACGTTCGCTACAAAAAGACGGCAAGATCGAAGAGATTCTGAGATTTATTGAGACCAACTATGTGGATAGTTTGGACAATGATATCGTAGCCATAGACGCCATCAGACATATCCTCAAACAACTAGATCCGCATTCCGATTATATAACGCCAGAGGAGTTACAAGGGCATAATGAAAGAATGGATGGAGCTTACAGAGGGATTGGAATTGAGACAATCAAAATGCTGGATACATTTTACATTACACAGATAGTTGAAGGTGGACCTTCTGATGCCGCAGGTTTAAAGCTGGGAGATGCCATACTTTCAGTAGATGGTGTACAAGTGTCAGGTAATGAGACGCCTTTTCATTCAGTGCGTGAAATGTTGAAGGAAGAATCCAAGGACAGTCTTGAATTAGAGATTTCCTCCATTGGGTCCAGATTTTTAACAAAAGAGATAGTTCAAATTGAAAATATTGAAATTGCTTCCGCTAATGAGTCGTATTTGATCAGCGATGATCTCTTGTATCTAAGATTGGAAAGATTCAGTGGCAATACTTATGAACAATTTATTGAATCTCTTGATGCTGTTGCTGCAGATCAGAAAAAGATGCATTTGATCTTGGATTTGCGTGATAATCCAGGCGGTTATTTACCAGAAGCCATTAAAATATTGTCACAGCTGTTTCAAGAAAAAGACAAGCTGCTCACCTATACGGAAGGGCTGAATAGAAAGAAGGCAGAATATAGAACAACCGGTAAATCATTTTATAACATTGGCAAAATTGCGGTTTTAATAAATGGCAATTCTGCTTCTGGCAGTGAAATTCTTGCAGGAGCAATCCAGGATTGGGACAGAGGAATTATCATAGGGGAAGAAAGTTTTGGCAAAGGCCTGGTTCAGGAGATATTTCCTCTTCGAAATGGTGGTGCACTAAGATTGACTGTGGCAAAATATTATACACCGACAGGACGCCTTATTCAGAAATCCTACAGAAGTATCAATAAGGATTTTGTGGCTGACAGTATTGAATTTGAGACTAGGTTGTTGAATAGAACCGTGGAATCGGGCAATGGGATTATTCCGGATGTCTTAATTGCTTCGGATGATCACAATATTTGTGACAGTCATTTGAGTTACGCAGATTTTTTTATAATTCGAACCATGCGTAATAATGGTTCTGTTGAATTGACAGAAAATGACTTCAGTGTCGAGGCCTATACTTCTTTTCTGTCTGAGCTCCATGAGACCGAAGAAGACATTAGTCTGGATCAATGTAAGCAAGAGTACGCCAGTGATTTTATATATAATCGCTATATCCGATTAATGGAAGGCGGCACGGCCTACCTTAAAGCAATGAACTCGGGCGATCCTTATATAAAGGCTTCGTTGAACTTTATTGAGGACAAACAGACAACTCTGGCGCTGTTATCTAAGGAAAATTAATTCACCGTCTTCATTGTAGCTGATCAATAAGGACGGTATTTGACGGTCTTTCACAAACCTGCCGGACCAAAATACATAATCAGCGGCATCTCGAATATCATGATTGATGTCCTCAAATGTAGGCGGATATTTACTTTTATTAATATGGGCGCCAGTAGCTAAAATGGGTTTACCCAGTTGCTCTATCAAATCTTTCAAATAAGGATCCTGTGTAATTCTGATCGCTACCTGACCATTTTTATTCCTGAGGTGTGCGATATTGTTTTTGGTATTATCATACAGTACCGTGAGCGGTCGTTCATAAAAGGCAAGCAACGTTTCGATCCTTGGATGGATACTAACTATATAGCGCTTTAATTGTTCTACACTGTGGACAAGTAGAGATAATTGTTTGTGCTCAAGGCCTCCTTTAATTTGGATGAGTTTGTTAACGGCGTGCTCATTGAATGCATTGCAACACAAATTCCATATTGTGTCGGTCGGACAAAGTATTACTTTACCTGTAGTGAGGAGTTGACCAACGGTTTCTAAATCGTCTTGTTCACGCAGCATATAACAATCCTGATTGTCTTGCGTTACACTATGTGCAATACAAGGTAATTGGATATTACAACGATATATATGTAACTTTAATTTTGTCTAAAGTAAAATTTGTGATTAAGGAAAATTTGAGATTATTACAGTTTGGTATTTTGTGTCTGTTTCTTGTTCTGTTTACACATGAAACGAAGGCCGCACATATCGTTGGTGGTGACGTGACTTATGATTTTGTGCGTTTCAATGGCGACTCTACAGAAGTTACATTCAGAATAGTTTTTACACTATACAGAGATGAATTCAGCGGAGGAGCGAATTTTGATACCGATGCCAGATTTGGAATATTTCAGGAAGTCACACCGGGTAATTGGAGATTATACAGTGAAGTGAGAGGTGTTGACCCTGGAGGTATTTCAAGCATTCCGGATCCTGACTTGCCGTGTATTGAACCACCGTCGACAATTGGTGTCCAGAGAGGTTCATATGTTTTTGAAATAACATTAGAAGTGACTGATCGCAATTATATGGTGGCCTACCAACGGTGTTGCCGTAACAATACGATTGCAAATATTCTTGAGCCTGGTGAAACAGGTGCCGTCTTTGATGTAATTATTACACCAAAGGCCCAAGCTGAAGGTAACTCATCACCGAAATTTAATTCATTTCCTCCGATTTTCTTATGCAGTGGTTTACAGTTTGAATTCGATCATTCAGCTCAGGATTTAGAAGGAGACGTGTTAAGATACACATTTTGCGCACCCTTTGAATCGGGTGGGACCGTAGATGCTCAGACGGGTACACTCGGTTGTTGTGATTGTGTGCGTCCTTTGCCTGGCCAGTGTGGTCCACCGTTTGACAATGTGATTTACCGGCCGCCATATACTAAAAATGCGCCTTTGGCAGGTAACCCTGTCGTGTCAATCGATAATAATTCTGGATTGATAAGCGGCACACCGGAGATCAATGGTCAATATGTAGTGGGCGTTTGTGTTGAGGAGTTCAGAGATGGCGTCATCATCAGTAAGATCAGAAGGGATTTCCAGTTTAATGTATTAACCTGCACCCCAAACTTACGTGCTTTGCTTGAAGCAGATGATGTGCAGACTGGTCCTAATGATACAGAAGTATACCTCATTAAATCATGTGGAGACACCACGGTTCGTGTGATTAACAGAAGCACTGGAACAGATATCGAAACCTATTCCTGGTCATTTTTAGAAGAGAATGGCGATGTGCTTTTTGAGTCTTTTGGAGGCGCAGAAAACAGAGATGTGGATGTTACTTTTCCAGGCTTGGGGTCTTTTTCCGGTACCATGATTCTCAACGAAAACAGTGAATGTGCCGATACGGCCTTCTTTTCCGTTTCATTATTTCCATCAATCGATGGAGAATATGAATTTGCGTATGATACATGTGTGGCTGGCCCTGTTGATTTTACAGACCTTACGGTTACCGGCGCAGATCAGGTGATCGGATGGGACTGGGACTTTGGAGATGGCAACAACGCCAGTAGTCAAAATCCAAACCACATCTATCAGGAGCCGGGAACCAAACGCGTAGTATTAATTGCTGAAGATAATAATGAATGCAAAGACACGGTGGTGAAAGATATTGTCTATTTACCTGTGCCTCAATTAATTGTAGTTGAACCAACGACCTTTGTGGGCTGCCTTCCTGCTGAAATATTCTTTAATAATTTATCGACACCTATTGACTCAACCTATGAGATTCTTTGGGATTTCGGGGATGGAAACACCTCAGGCGATATCAGCCCAACTCATAATTTTCTTGAGACCGGGAATTATTCTGTCTCTGTTGACATTACTTCTCCGATCGGGTGCACGGTATCACGCTCATTTCCTGACTGGATAAGGGTATTGGATGCGCCGGTAGCGGATTTCACCTTCAGCCCTCAAGAGCCAACTATACTAAATAGAGAAGTCAGTTTCTTTGATAATTCAACCAATGCTGGGGCCTACCAGTGGAATTTTGGTGGGGTAGGAAATTCGTTTTTGCAAAATCCTACTTTCTTTTTTCCGGATTCCGGGCTATATGAAGTCCTGTTGACCACATTTCACCCAATTACAAATTGTCCAGATACTATTTCCAAAAGAATTGATGTCAGGCCTTTTGCTACGCTTTTCCTCCCGAATGCATTTACGCCAGATAACAACGGTACCAACGATGAATTTCTTGGCAATGGCTACTATGATGGAATAAGTGACTATACTATGGAAATATGGAATAGATGGGGTGAAAAAATATTTGAAACAGACGATCCTACGGAAGGGTGGAACGGTCAATATAATAACAGCGGACAAGCTTTACCTCAAGGGGTATATATTTATCATATCATGTATTCAGGACCTAGAGGAGAAAGAGAAATAAAAAAAGGTCAAGTTACCTTGTTGAGATAGTGTTTTATAATTGATTTTATTATATCTTTGCGCTCCGAATTTAAAAGGAAAGATTAAAATGGACTTAATAAATTACGTTCACGAACAAGTTACAGAGAAAAGCAAATTTCCAGATTTCAGACCTGGTGACAATATTGCTGTAAGCATAAGAATTAAAGAGGGTGCTAAAGAAAGAGTACAAACCTTCAAAGGCAATGTCCTACAAATTAATGGAGAGGGATCCACAAAGACCTTCACTGTTAGAAAAATGTCAAGTGGTGTAGGCGTTGAAAGAATCTTTCCTTTTTCTTCTCCAGGTATCGACAAGATCGAAGTGCTTAAACGCGGTAAAGTTAGACGTGCTAAACTTTTCTACTTAAGAGAATTGGTTGGTAAGAAAGCCAAGATCAAAGAGAGAAAGTTTATCAAGAAATAAGCAACTACACCGGTCTATAGGTGTTGGAGTCTGCTTTATTCAGATTATTCCAAATAAGTCTGTCTACAAATCTATCTGGTAGCCAATTTGCCAGTAATTTCAAACCAAAGCTATTGGTGTGAACGATATATCTGGTCTTAGGCCGCTTGAGATTTAATATTTTAAGAATTCTATTCGTTACGCGTTCTACCGGCAGCGCATGCTTTTCTGAATGTTCAAGTATTTTATCAGCTTTATTGGCAATGTTCGCATACACTGTCTGCTTGAATGGTTCAAATTTTCCCATTGTCTTTGACCAGATCCTTGTTTTGATTGGCCCGGGTTGTATTGAAATACAATCGATATCATAAATCATTAATTCCCTTCTGTAAATATCAATCATACATTCCAAAGCATGTTTGGAAATACAATAGGCTCCGTTGAAGGGTGCAGCAAAAATGCCTGATACCGAGCTGATGAATATGATTTTGGCTTTATTCTGGATTTCGTTTTTAGGCATTCTTTTCAGTATGCTGTTGGTAATATAACGCACGGCAATAAGGTTGACTTGTATTTGATTTTGAAAGTCCTCATCATCAATAAACTCAAGTGGTCCTGGTACGGCAATGCCTGCATTATTGATGAGGTATCTGATCGATCGGCCTTTCAGCAGCTGATCCAACTCTTCCATGGCCTTATCGATCGCTTTGTAATCGGTTACATCAAAAACAAGGCAATGAAAATCAGACCCCATTTCCTTTAATAGACGTGCCTTGTCTTCCTCGGAGCGAACGGAACCAACAACTGAATAATCATTCTTTATCAAAGTCTTACAAGTGTGATAACCAATCCCACTGGAAACGCCTGTTATAAATACTATATCCTTAGTCATTCAATTTATTTACAATTAAATATGCAAATTTGTAAGGGATTATTTAATATTAAATTATGATCAGGGATCTAAAGTATCTGGCAGCCTTCATTGTTCCTCTCACAGCCTTTATCTCCTTATATCTGCGTGGCCCGTTCGCATTTTCAACGCTGATATTTGTTTTTGTATGTGTGCCGCTGCTTGAGCCTATTCTGCCAAAGAGCGCATCAAACCTCAATGCAGATGAAGCAAATGCAAAATCTAAGAACATATTTTTTGAACTCCTGCTTTATTTAAATATTCCAATTGTATTTGGGTTGTTATTCTACTTTCTGTCAATAGTAAGTTGCTCCGAATTTACCACTGCCGAATTTGTGGGTATGTTTACAGCTGTCGGTTTGACGATGAGCAGCGCCGGAATAAATGTGGCGCATGAATTGGGACACAGACCAGAGCGATTTCATAAGTGGATGTCCAAATTATTATTAATGCCTTCACAATATTGTCATTTTATTATTGAGCATAATCTAGGGCACCATAAAAATGTAGCCACACCTGAAGATCCGGCGACTGCCAAGAAGGGCGAGATTTTGTACTTTTTCTGGTTGAGGTCCATTGTATTCACCTATGTAAATGCCTGGAAGCTTGAAATGCGACGGCTGAAACAAATCGGACAATCACATAATATTTTTATCAACCAGATGGTTCAATTCTTGGTATTGCAAGTAGGATTTTCGATTATCATAGCTTGGTATTTTTCAATGAGCACCATGATAATCTATTTGGCAGTAGCCATGTTTTCAGTAGTAATGTTGGAGACGATTAACTATATAGAGCATTACGGATTACAAAGAAAGAAAATGGATAATGGAAGATATGAGCGTGTTCAGCCTTATCATTCGTGGAATTCAAACCATGAGTTGGGAAGGATTCTATTGTATGAACTCACACGCCATTCTGATCATCACTTTTTGGCAAATAAAAAATACCAACTTTTAGACCACCATTCGAATGCAAAGCAGCTTCCTGTAGGCTATCCAAGCTCGATGTTGCTGTCAATGGTACCACCACTATGGTTTTATATTATGAATAAAAGGTTGGCTTAATGTTGTACAAGAAAATATTGGGAATAGGACTTATCACTTTGCTTTTTGCTTCGTGTCTGGGAGATAAGGTGGATTTGACTGATCAAAAGTTAGAAGGGAGATGGGAAATTACGCAGGCATTTCGAGAAGGTAGAGAGACGAGAACCTTGAAAGATGGATTTTTTGATTTTACTTCGCCAGATCAATTTAGAACTAATATTCTAAATGATGAACAGAACTATAAGTACAGATTATCGGGTAACAAGATTATCGTTGAGAGTAATCCAATAGTGAACTATACTGTCTTGCAAATGCTATCGGATAC
>JABDJE010000323.1 GCA_013002625.1 Saprospiraceae bacterium
ATTAACGATGCCAAAGACAAAGGTACCTGCCACGATAGCCAGTTTGGTAAGCACATCGTAAAAGCTAAAGTAAGAGGTCAAGTCAGCAGTATTTTCATTTATCATTTTAGAATAAGATGATCTTGACAACGCCTGTATCCCACCCAGGACCAATCCAACAAATGCACAGATTACAAAAAACAATGGTTTATCCGTTGTCATGTATGCCCCAAAACAAATTGCTATCCATATCGTAATCTGAATTAAAAGGGACTTTTTATTGCCGATCTTACCTGAAACATAAGCGAAGAAATAGGCACCAAGCATTGCAACCAGCTGCAATAATAAAATGATAATGATTAATTCTGACTGCGTGAAATTCAATTCCTCCTGAGCAAAAATGCTGGCTAGGTAAATCACAACATTGACACCAGCGATATAGAAAAAATAAGCGGCTAAAAACTTCCTGATATTGGCATCTTTGATTACGGCTCTGAATACTTTTGACACCTCATCAATGCCCTTTGTAACGAAGGACCATTTGAATGGATTTTTGTCATCTGATGGTAGACGGGCAAATGTTATTTGTGCAAATCCTAGCCACCACACCCCAACCAAGAGAAAACCTATTCTGACTGGAAGTGTAGATGAATCTATACCGATAGAAGGGCCAAATTGAATTAAGGCCAATATGGCAACCAATAAAATCACACTGCCCACATACCCATAGGCATATCCATAAGCACTTACTTTATCAAATCGATCTTCGGTTGTAATCTCTGGCAAGTATGCATTATAAAATACGATCCCTGCACCAAATCCAATAGTGCCCAGGATAAAGGCTATTGCTGCAAATAAGGTATCCTCGGGTCCATCAAAAAAAAACAAAGACATACAGGACAACGCGCCAAGGATTGTAAAAAATTTCAAAAACACCATGCGTCGTTTACCATAATCTGCTATGCCCGATAACATGGGGGACATAATTGCAATCAATAAATAAGCAGCACTGACAGAATAAGAGTATAATGATTCTGTATTAATCGAGTATCCTAAAACATTTAAATTTTCAGGCGATACAGAAGCAAAGTAAGGTGGAAATACTGCCGTAGAAATAACAAGGGCATAGGCTGAATTTGCCCAATCAAAAAATGCCCATCCTTTAATTACTTTTTTATTATTTATTGATTCCGTCATTGTTATGGCTTACCTGGGTAAAATACTGAATAATTAGCCCATGCTGATACTATATCTGAGAATTGTTATGCTTATATTTCAATGATGTTTTTCAGTATTTACAAATTTTGAAATGAATATTGCCGTTCTATCCCGAAACCCAGCCTTATACAGTACTCAGTCATTGGCACGTGCTGCAAGAGTCAGACATCATTTTGTTCGTATCATAGATTATATGAATTGTGATCTTATAATTGATGATAATGGACTTCAAATATCCTATCATGGACAGATATTAAGGGATATTGATGCCATTATTCCTCGGATTGGTGCCTCTGTAACAAATTACGGTGCGGCCGTAATTCGTCAATTTGAAGAAAAGAATGTCTTTACAACTTTGAGTTCCAGTGCGCTGGTAAAAGCCCGAGATAAGCTAAGCTGTATACAACTTCTGGTGTCTAAAGGTCTTAAAGCCCCCAGCAGCGTCATTTCCAACAACAGCATGATGTACAAGGAATTACTACAGCGTTTTGTTGGGGATGAAATAGTTGTTAAACTGGTGAACGGAACGCATGGTATTGGCGTTTTGTTGGCCGACAACCACAGACAAGCCGAATCTATTATGGAAGCATTTAATAAAGGTAAACAGCAAGCCATGATGCAGGAATTCATTAGAGAATCCAAGGGGTCTGATATTCGGATTTTAGTTGTGGACGGAGAAATCGTAGGCAGTATGAAAAGACAGGCACGTCCTGGTGAATTCAGATCTAATCTCCATCGCGGGGGATCCGCACAGATTGAAACGATCAATGAGGAAGAGAAGGAGGTAGCCCTGAAAGCTGTGGAATATTTAGGTTTAAAAGTAGCAGGTGTGGATATGTTGCGATCAAAAAGAGGACCCCTGATTCTTGAAGTAAATGCCTCTCCAGGATTGGAAGGTATCGAAACTACAACAAAGGTTGACATAGCAAGTCGAATCATTAAATTTGTAGAACGAAGCGTTTTGAAATAAAACAGTGTAGCGGCACCATGAAGGATTTAGTCATAGATAAACAGAAAGTATTACCCGGTGAATCAAAGGTTGTTCAGCTGAATGTGAGCAGTTTGCCTTCAGATACAAAAATTGACATAAAAGTCCATGTATTTAGGTCTGAACAAGAAGGCCCCACGGCATTGGTCCTTGCAGGCGTACATGGTGACGAGATCAATGGAATTGAAATTGCACGGCGTCTTTTGCATGGTGCTTATCTTGATTATATCCAATCTGGAAGTTTGATTGTTATTCCACTTTTAAATGTATATGGTTTCATCAACTTCGACAGATACGTTCCTGATGGCAAAGACGTCAACAGATCTTTCCCGGGCACTTTAACAGGCTCACTGGCTTCCAGAATTGCCAGGACATTAACAAAATATGTCCTTCCCAATGTAGATTATATATTTGATTTTCACACCGGAGGTGATTCGCGTTTCAATTATCCACAAATTAGACATTCAAAAACGGATAAGGAAGCGTCCGAACTGGCGAGAATCTTTAATACACCCTTTATTATTGAAAGTGGTATCATTGTTAAATCCTTACGAAAAGTCTCAAAAGATTTAAAAATCCCCACATTGGTGTATGAGGGCGGAGAATCAGTAAGGTTAAATGGTCATGCCATTGAGCGTGGCATTCAGGGATTATTAAATTGTTTGCGCCATTTAAATATTCTCAACCACGCCTCGGAAAACAACCCGTTACAACCGTCGATTATCATCAGAAAAACCAGTTGGGTGAGAGCTTCGCAAGCCGGGATTTTCATCTGGACAAAAGCCTCGGGAACCAAAGTGTTGAAAGGTGAAAAACTGGGAACGATCAGTGATATTCACGGTCAGAGAAAAGTGGCCGTTATTGCAAAGCGGGCGGGCTACATCATTGGGCACAACAATGCATCTGTTGTAAATGAAGGAGATGCATTATTTCATATAGGTTACGAAAGTGAAATCGTTAATTAACATATTATTCTTGGCCACGTTCTGTGGACAGCTCTGTAGCCAGACAATACAGTCAACTGCAGGTATTGATCGCTTTGTACAAGACAAAGACCTGGTTAATGCCAATATTTCAATAAGTGTCAATGATGCTGAAGATGGAACCCTCATTGTTGGATACCGGCCGCACAAAGTTTTGGTACCCGCATCATCCCTCAAATTGTTAACCACCCTTACTGCTCTGAAGATATTAGGTGAAGATTTTAAGTTTGAAAGTTTACTTCAGTATTCAGGAGAAATAAAGGCTGATGGGACGCTTGTCGGTGATCTTTATTTTGTAGGGTCTGGAGACCCCAGTTTTGGGAGCGACAGATTGAAGGGATGTGACTCTTTTGAGCAAGCACTTAATAAAATAGTCGATTTCATTAAGCAAGCTGGGATAACTTGTATAAAGGGAGAAATAATAATTGATGAATCTATTTTTGACAGTTATCCCGTAGCACCAAGCTGGCAATGGAATGATCTGGGTAACTATTATGCCTCTGGAGCTTGGGGTATAAATGTGAATGAAAACTTATACTAT
>JABDJE010000328.1 GCA_013002625.1 Saprospiraceae bacterium
GCCGGAGGTTTTACGGGTTTGGCATTGTTTCCAAACACCAATCCTCCCATTGATGATAAGTCCTCCTTACAATTCATTATCAATGCGACCCAATCACTGTTGGTTGATTTTTACCCAATTGGTGCCATAAGTAAAAATATAGAAGGCAAGGAGATTACCGAAATGATGGATATGGCGCACAATGGTGCCGTAGCTTTTTCAGATGGCATAAAGAGTGTTCAACTCAGCGGATTGCTTCTTCGTGCTCTACAATATGCTAAAAGTATAAATGGCTTGATCATACACCATCCGGATGATTCAAGCTTGTCCAATGAAAATCAAATTCACGAAGGAATAGTAAGCACAAGTCTGGGACTGAAAGGAAGTCCGTCAATTGCGGAGGTGCTTACCCTGGAAAGGGATGTCCTTCTTAGCCAATATGCTGAAACGCAAATATTACTGCATAACTTGTCATCTGGTCAAAGCATTGATCGCCTCAAACAACTGGACAGCGATAATATCTTTGCTTCGGTCAGTTATTTGAACCTTTGTAAGTCCGACGAGGCCCTTTCCGGCTTTGATGTTCAATATAAAGTCAACCCACCCCTCAGGTCTGAAGTTGATCAACAGGCCTTGGTAAAAGCAACACGCAAGGGGGTTATACAAATCATCAATGCCAACCATGTACCGCTTGAGGAAGAACAAAAAAAGAAAGAATTTGTATATGCAGAATTAGGTGCTATCGGATTACAAACTTGTTTTGCTGCATTGCGCACATTTGCACCTAAATTAGATACAGACACACTGGTTAATTGTCTAGCTATCAATCCGCGTAAAATCCTTGGTTTGGAAAAAATTGAGTTTACCGCGGGTCATTCAGCGAATCTTACAATTTTTGATTTGGATGAACAATGGACATTTGATCGGAATAATAATCATTCAAAATCTAAAAATTCACCCTTCTTTGGGCAAGAATTTGATGCCAAGGTCGTTGGTATAATCAATGGGCGTAAATCCCATTTCAATAATTATTAAAAGAATTAATGCAACAGATAGTATTCATATTACTGGTTCTTTTTTCGGTTCAAAATTTCGATTCAGAACCCACAATTAAACTGGCCTTGTTGAAATACAGCGGTGGAGGTGATTGGTATGCCAACCCAACTGCACTGCCTAACCTATCCTATTTCTGTAATCAGGAACTGGATACCAACATAGATCCCAATTATGCAACAGTGGATGTTGGCAGTGCTGAATTATTTAATTATCCATTTGTGCACATGACTGGCCATGGAAATGTTGTATTCTCAGATGCAGAGGCACGCAATCTAAGGAACTATCTCATCGGTGGAGGGTTTCTCCATATCGATGACAATTATGGTATGGATCCTTTTATAAGAGTAGCTTTAAAAAAGGTATTTCCTGAATACACATTGATCGAACTACCGTTTTCACATCCTATCTATCACCAGGCATTTTCATTTGACAATGGACTTCCAAAAATTCACAAGCATGATGACGGACCTGCTCAGGGATTTGGCATTATCCATGAAGGACGATTAATTTGTTTTTATAGTTATGAGAGTGACCTGGGGGATGGCTGGGAAGACAAGGAAGTCCATAAAGACCCTGATGAAATTAGATTGAGAGCATTGAGGATGGGTGCCAATATTGTCAAATATGCCTTCAGTATCGAGTAAATTTTTTGCTAGGAAAAAAATAAATATTTGATTTCTCTTTGACTTATAAATTAATTGTCTCTACATTAGTCCTATGAATTTAATGAATAACAATACATATTACTGGTACTTCTATTACGATATGTAATCGGAGGGCTCAGTCTATTGTTATTTTCTAAGATAAATATTAGAGTCCAAATTGGGCTCTTTTTTTTTGTTATAAACTAAAGAAATTGATACAAGCAGCAACGCGACTTAATCAGGTAGGAAGTTATTATTTCGCAAAGAAATTAGCTTCATTGGCAGAGATAGATAATGAGACTCATCCTGTCATCAATCTTGGAATTGGAAGCCCAGACTTACAGCCCCCATCGGGTATCATAGAGCACCTATCCAAAGATATAGCTTCAGAATCTGCCCACAGATATCAATCCTATTATGGCATTTCTGAACTAAGAATGGGGTTTGCTCAATTCTATCAAACCCATTTCAACACGAAGGTCAATTTCGAAAATGAAGTTCTCCCGTTAATCGGATCCAAAGAAGGTATAATGCATATCTCCATGAGTTTTGTGGAAGATGGTGACATCGTTTTGGTACCGAATCCAGCTTATCCATCCTATGCTTCAGCTGCCAAACTTGCGGGTGCGCAAGTAGAAAGCTACAAGCTATCATCAGAGCACAATTGGCTGCCAGATTTTCAAGCGCTTGAAACCATGGACCTCCAAAAGGTCAAACTTATGTGGGTGAATTACCCTCACATGCCGACCGGTGCAAAAGCTTCAATAGAAGTATTCGAAAGATTGGTAGCATTTGGAAAGAAACATAATATTCTAATATGCCATGATAATCCTTATGCTTTTATACTGAATGAAAACCCGCTGAGCATTTTATCAGTCCCTGGTGCTAAGGAAACGGCACTCGAGTTATGCTCCCTGAGCAAATGCTTTAACATGGCAGGATGGCGTGTAGGTGCCGTTATCGGTCACGAGGATTATATATCAACAATTGTGAAGTTTAAAAGCAATATGGATTCGGGCATGTTCAGACCCATTCAGGTGGCAGCTGCTAAGGCATTGGCCCTCGGTGAAGAGTGGTTTGAAGCTTTAAATCTAACATATAGAAAAAGGTATCATGAAGCCAGAAAGATATTTGATCATCTCAATATAAAGTATGAGACAAATGGAGCCGGAATGTTTTTATGGGGTAGAGTTCCGAATGAAAATGGTGTATTCTGGAGTGATCTCATTCTGAAGCAAACCAATGTATTTATTACGCCAGGAATAATCTTTGGATCACAAGGTGATAAATATTTGAGAATATCGCTTTGTAGTAAGCCTGAAGCATTTGCAAAGGCCCTGGAAAGAATTAAAAGTCTGAAGTTATGACCATTGGGATTATCGGATTAGGATTAATCGGTGGTTCGATTGCCAAAGATTTAAAAGCAACGGGGCAATATAGGCTATTGGGATGTGACAGTAATCCTGATCATGCGTCCACTGCTGAATCATTGAACATCGTAGATAAACTTGTTACCCTGGATCAGCTCGTAGAAGACTCAAATCTAATCATTCTGGCATTTCCAGTGCATTCAATAGCGCAACATTTGCCCCATATTTTAGATAAAATTAATTCTGCCCAAACTGTCGTAGATGTTGGTTCTACCAAGGCAGAAATTCTAAAGCATATTCATACTCATCCGATGCGCGCGCGCTTTGTGGCAGCACATCCTTTGGCAGGAACTGAATTTTCAGGACCAACAGCAGCTTTGCGACACCTTTTCAGTGGTAAAAAGAATATCATTTGTAATAGTGTTGACTCGGCACCAGGTGCCCTTGAAATGGCCCTAAAGATTTTTAATGCACTGGGAATGGAAAGTTATTTTATGGATGCTGGTGAACATGATAAACATCTGGCCTATGTTTCTCATTTGTCACATATAAGCTCCTTTGTTTTAAGCTTGACCGTTCAGGATATTGAAAAGGATGAGGAACAAATTTTTAACCTGGCTGGAACTGGTTTCGCTTCGACAGTTCGACTGGCAAAAAGCAACAGCAAGACCTGGGCACCAATTTTTGATGCCAATTTGGATCATTTAATAAAAGCCCTGGACCATTACCAATATCGACTGGAAGAATTTAAATCTGTTTTAAAATCAAGGAAAACAGAAGATACCGAAAGACTAATAATAGAGGCAAATAAAATAAAAGAACTGATTAAAAATTAAACATGAACGCAACACAAGCACAAGAAAAAGAAAAGACCTGGTTAACCAAAGAAAAGAGACCCATCGTGATAGCGGGCCCCTGCAGTGCGGAAACGGAAGAACAGGTAATTGAGACGGCAAAGAGACTAAAAGCTACAAATAAAGTAGACATATATCGTGCAGGTATCTGGAAGCCTCGCACAAGACCTAATTCATTTGAGGGAATAGGCGTGCAAGGGCTGCCATGGCTTCAAAAGGCCAAGGAAGAAACGGGATTTCCATTAACAGTTGAGGTAGCCAAAGCATCTCATGTGGATCTTTGTCTGGAATTTGGAATTGATATGTTATGGATTGGAGCACGAACAACGGTCAATCCATTCGCAGTGCAGGAAATTGCCGATGCATTAAGAGGAGTTGATATTCCTATTATGGTAAAGAACCCGATCAATCCAGATTTATCATTATGGCTCGGGGGTATTGAACGTATTGAAAAAGCGGGTGTACGAGAAATAGGAGGCATACATCGCGGATTTTCAAATCTGAGTGAAAAGTTCTTTCGAAACACTCCACAATGGAAAATACCACTTGAATTCAAGAGATTGCGTCCAGATCTGCCTTTGCTGAATGATCCTAGCCATATATGTGGGCGACGAGACATTCTGCAGGATGTGGGTCAAAAGGCCATGGACCTGAATTTTGATGGCTTAATGATTGAATCTCATATTGACCCTGATAATGCATGGAGTGATGCCAAACAACAGATAACTCCCGAAGTGCTCGGTGCTATGATTACGGAAATGGTGTTGCGCGTGGACTATGAGGATGTACCGCAATTACAGAGTGAATTGGAAACCTTACGAGATGAAATAAATCATATTGACGATGAAATTCTGAATCTCTTAAGCAACCGAATGATCGTTTCCCGACAGATTGGCGCTTACAAGAAGGAACATAATATGACCATACTCCAACAGAGGCGATGGGAAAGTATTTTGGATAAGTCAATTACTGAAGCACGCAAACGAAATATGAGTGAAAAATTCATTGTCAGATTAATTAATGCTATTCATGACGAAAGTATTGACCAACAGGAGGAAATATTCAAAGAAAATACCTAAATAACTGGTATTGTATTTGTTACTAACAGATTATATATTAAGTATTTTTATAATTTGTTAGGCTATTTGAAGATATAATTATAGATTTGAGTCACAGATCGGCCTGATTGGAATCAAACAAAACTCCCATGAAAAACTACAATGAAGAATATCTCTTCGATGAAACTCTTGGTCGACATGCTTATTCTTTTTCACTTGGCGTAAAGGAAGTGCTTTTTTTAAGTATGATTTTATTTTTTGGATTTAGTGGCTTCTCACTGTGCGTTGAGAAAATATATGCATCCAAAACTGATAAGTCTATAGACAATATTACTATTCACCAATTGGAAGTTGAAGGACAAAATTCAATTTCTTATGTGGATATGGCTGAATGTCTTGACCAGAAGTAAATAATTTTACATTTTAGCCTGTACAGATCATCTATATATTCATATATTTAGAACAATGATACAAGGCATTCGACATATTATAGAGAAATCAGTCTTTGGTGTATGCTCCCAGATTGCGCACAAGATGGGTATTGCAAGTTCCAGAGTCAGACTTTATTTCATCTATCTCTCTTTTGTAACCCTGGGATCTCCGATTATCATTTATTTGATTCTGGCTTTTTGGATTAATATCAAATCATATTTAAGAAAAGGATACAGATTGCTGCTTGATTAAACTCCAATGCAACCAGAAGAACTTATTTCCATACTTGTCCATCTATCTTATAGTGACCGGCACTTTGATACATCAGAGTTGAGTTATATTCTTAGTGTTGGCCGGCACCTTGGCGTGAAAGATCATATTGTTGAGTCAATTATTAAGGATCCATTTGTCAAGGATATTCAACTTCCTGAAGCCGAAGAAGACAGAATGACCATATTGTATTATATGCTGTTTCTGATGAAAATTGACAGACAAATCAATGATGGAGAGCGCGAATTGATCCATCATTATGGTTTCAAATTGGGTTTTTCGCGCGCCCAGATAAATGATTTTCTGGATCTGATGGAACATTACAAAGACGGGCGCGTTCCTACCGACGAAATGATTTCAATCATCAAGCGCTATAAAAACTGATTATCTTTTCTTCGCCAGAATACTGAAAATATGGGGTGGCGCAATACCATTATGTTTGAATTGAAACTTTTGATCTTCCAGTTTCACCAGATTAGGAAAACAATTGTAAGGGGAGTAATCGTATTCATTAAACAGGACTATATCCATCCCCTGCCCTATCAAAGCATTTAATATTTCGCTTATCGAATGTTGCCAAAAATACTCTGTCATTTTAATATCAGCCTTATTGTCTACATAGGTGCCTTCATTTTCTTCCTCATAGGGATTCCCATCATTGAAGTATCTGTAGGCAATGCGATCAGTACCCCAATCAAACATATAAAGTACTGGATGAAATTCGGCCATATAGAAATAACCTCCGGACTTTATCCGCGCACACAATTGAGCCGCCCACCTATCCAAATCTGGAAGCCAACCGATTACACCATAGCTGGTAAATACCAAGTCAAATAAGGTGTCAATGTGTTTATCAATATCATAGACATTACAACAAACAAATCGACTTGCAAGATTAAGTTCATCTCTGATTTCCTCTGCCTTTTTGATAGCTTCTGGTGAAATATCTATCCCGGTACATTCTGCGCCCATGCGTTCCATGGACAAGGTATCCTGTCCGAAATGACATTGGCTATGCAAAATCGTTTTCCCTTCTAAAGAAGGCAGTTCCCCTAATTCGATATGGCGCAATGTATTGGTTCCAGCAAAGAATGCATCCATATCATAAAATTTGCTGGCTGCGTGTATGGGCGTTTTTGCATCCCACAAGGCCTTATTGGCTTCAAAGTATTTAATGTATTTGTCCATTGACTATGTCTAAAAAGCTACAACAATAATGTAAAGACTAATGTTATCTTAGTATTGGATTTAATCAGTTTAAAAATACATTATGGCAGAAGAAAAGAAGAAAAATCAAATGAATATTGAGTTACCAGAGGATGTTGCGGATGGTACTTATGCGAACCTTGCAATTATTTCTCACTCTCAATCTGAATTTGTAGTGGATTTTATTCGTATGGTGCCCAATGTTCCTAAAGCCAAGGTGAAATCGAGGGTAATCCTTACACCTCAGCATGCTAAAAGGCTTTTGAAAGCGCTTAATGATAATATTGGAAAATTCGAAAAACAATTTGGACCCATCGGTGAACATGTACAGCAACCCGGTATGCCTCCGATAAACTTTACCCCAACAGCTCAAGCGTAAATTTTAGGATAATGGTTAATTGTTAAATAAAAGTTGCTGATAAATTTTACTTCAACGACCTAACACCTAACACCTAACACCTAAAATAAACTTCCTTCCTGTGCTGGAGGCACAACACCCAAATGTTCGTAGGCTTTTTGTGTGGCTTCCCTTCCTCTTGCGGTACGTTGGATATAGCCCTCCATAATTAGAAATGGTTCATGCACTTCTTCAATGGTTCCGGCTTCTTCACCCACTGCAGTAGCAATAGTTGTGATGCCTACAGGTCCACCTTTAAATTTTTGAACGATCGTTGATAAAATGCGGTTGTCCATTTCATCCAAGCCCCCTTCATCTACGTTTAACGCTTCAAGACCATATTCTGAAATTGCCTTATCGATCTTTCCATTGCCTTTTATCTGAGCAAAATCTCTGATTCTTCTCAGCAAAGCATTGGCTATTCTTGGTGTTCCACGGCTGCGCATGGCAATGGTATGTGCAC
>JABDJE010000351.1 GCA_013002625.1 Saprospiraceae bacterium
GTTTGGCTATAATGTCGCTGGATGCTGATCATCTTGACATTTATAAGAATGTAAATGAGATGCATGCAAGTTATGAAGCATTGACCTATCGTGTGAATAACGGAGGATCGATTTTCCTGGCCTGCGATGTCCAAGCTTATTTTTCTGAGGATTGGCGATTGGAAATGGCATCACGGGAAATTGATGTTGTCGAATTGGGTGTAGGGTTCAGTTACGATAATATTCAAATCGAGGCAGGTCGTTTTCATTTTGATTATTCAGATGAAGAAGGCAGCCAGCAGATGATTTCAGGCCTGGTGGGAGAACATAATATTATGAATGCCACCATTGCGTTGAGAATTGCAAAGGAGATGGATGCTCAAACTGAATGTCTGAAGGATGGCCTTGAGAAATTTAAAGGTATTAAGCGCCGCTTTGAATTGCTATACGAGGAAGGGATCGTACTATATGATGACTATGCGCACCATCCGAGTGAATTGCAATTTGCCATAGCCACAATTAAAGCCTTGTACCCGAATAAAAAAGTTCTGGGGATATTTCAGCCCCATTTATATTCGCGGACTCAGGATTTTTATCAGGGCTTTGCCGAAGTACTGAATGCATTGGATGAAATTTGGTTGTTACCAATCTATCCAGCAAGGGAACTTCCGATAGATGGTGTGCAGACAGAGATGATTTTTAATTTGATTCGCAATGACAATAAGTACATACTGAAAGAAGAAGCATGGTTAGATGCAATCTGGAAGAAAGACGATTTAGAAGTGATAATAACATTGGGTGCATCTGACATTGATAAATATCACGAACGATTAATAGAAGTATTAAAAGATAAAAATTGAGTAGAAAAAGGAAATCTGGAATTGGGCAGTTGAATGTTGTGAAAGCTGTATTTGCGCTTTTGCTTCTGGCCTTTTTGGGATTTGCTACCTTGGAACGACTTGAAAGTCCGGTTGAAGCGGTTATCATTAAGGTGGAAGGAAGAGCTGATAATAAAAAATTGATCAGCGAAGAAGAGGTTAGACATATTTTAAAGGGTCAAATTGGATATGATATCAGTATTTCTAACACAAGAGGATTAGATTTATTATCTTTAGAGAAATATTTGAAGGAGGAGAGTCGAATTGAGGATGTTGAAATATATTTAGATAAGAAGAACCGTGTCCATGTCATCGTAATACAAAAGGACCCAATCATTAGGGTTGAAGTTAGCGGCGGCGAGGATTACTACCTAGATAAAAACGGATTTAAGGTACCACTGATAAAGAACCAAATACTAAGGGTACCTATCGTTACGGGTCAAATCGACCCATATATACCAACCTACGCTGAGGAAGAAGACCATAATTTAAATATGGTCATGACTATGGCTAAGAAAGTGAGTCAGGATGAATTTCTTTCTGCTTTAGTCGAGCAAATCCACATCGATAAGAATGATGAAATAGTACTTGTACCAAAGATGGGCCGAGCTAAGATTTTGCTTGGGCAAATTGATGGCATTGATGAGAAAATGTACAAGCTAAAAACCTATTATCAAAAAGGAATTAAGCACATTGGGCTTGACAAATTTGATGAATTGAATATGAAGTATGAAGGTCAGGTACTCGGTGTAACTAATAGTTAAAAACTAGGATTAAATACTAAACTCAGTCGTATGAATACGCAACCAAATAACGAAGGACGCATTGCCATAGCATTGGACATTGGAACCACCAAGGTTTGTGCCATTGCGGGTCGTAAAAATGAGTATGGAAAAATCGAGATCGTTGGAGTCGGTTCGGTGAAATCTGAAGGTGTCTCCCGCGGTGTTGTATCCAATATAGATAAAACGGTCAAAGCCATCAACGAGGCTGTTCAAATTGCCCAGAAAAATGCCAAGACTAAGTTTGGTCGTGTCCATGTGGGCATTGCCGGTCAGCATATCAAATCAATACACCATCATGGCCTGTTGGTCAGACATGAACCAGAGTCTGAAATTAATGAAGCTGATGTCAATAAACTGATCAGTGATATGCACAAATTGGTGCTGCCTCCTGGTGATAAAATATTACACGTGTTTCCACAGGAATTCACGGTGGATGACGAAACAAATATTGTCGATCCGATTGGAATGTCTGGTGTGAGATTAGAGGCCAATTTTCATATTATAACTGGTCAGATTTCAGCATCGAGAAATATCATGCGATGTGTTGAAAAAGTAGGATTGGATGTAGCCGACATCACACTTGAACCTATTGCTTCATCTAAGGCCGTATTAACACCGGCTGAAAAAGAGGCAGGCGTCGCGCTTGTAGATATTGGAGGTGGAACAACAGATATTACCATTTTTAAGGATAGTATAATACGTCATACTTCAGTTATTCCATTTGGTGGAAATGTAGTAACGAATGACATTAAGGAGGGTTGCACTGTAATGAAGGATCAGGCTGAAAAATTGAAAGTAAAATTTGGATCCGCATTGGCAGATGCCGTCTACGACAACCGCATCATTACGATTCCAGGATTCAGAGGTAAGGATTTTAAAGAAATATCTGAAAAGAATTTGGCAAAAATAGTTCAGGCCCGTCTAGAAGAGATCTTCGATTATGTGCTTTGGGAAATTAAAAGATCAGGTTATGAAGGTAAGTTGATTGCAGGTATTGTATTAACCGGTGGTGGATCATTACTGAAAAACATCGAACTGTTATCAGAGTATCATACAGGATTAAGCACAAGAATAGGTCAGCCGATAGAGCATTTGGCACATGGCTACTCCAGTATGATTGCGAGTCCTATTTATTCTACGGCTGTAGGCTTGCTTAGTATCGCAATTGATAATCTTGATTTCACACAAGAACATGTATTTGATATAGACGATGAAGGAGATGAGAATGAGATGACGGGAGATCAAAACAGATGGTATCATAAAATATTTACGTACACAAAAGACTTTTTTGAAGCACCGGCTGATTCGGAATTCTAAACTCAAATAATCTAAACTCAAGCTTATGTTATTCGAAGAAAGACATAATTCAATTATAAAAGTTATCGGCGTCGGTGGAGGCGGAGGTAATGCAGTGGCTTACATGTATAAGCAAGGTATTGTTGGTGTGGATTTCGCAATATGCAATACCGATAATCAGGCCTTGGAAAACAATCCTGTGCCTATAAAAGTACAATTAGGACCTAGCCTAACTGAAGGTATGGGCGCCGGATCTGTGCCAGAAGTGGGCAAGCAGTCATGCATTGAATCTATCGATGATGTAAGAAAGTTTTTGGAGTCGGATACAAAGATGCT
Organism: Saprospiraceae bacterium; assembly: GCA_013002625.1. Lineage (GTDB taxonomy): Bacteria > Bacteroidota > Bacteroidia > Chitinophagales > Saprospiraceae > RFSX01. The sequence goes on from JABDJE010000351.1 coordinate 3,275, forward strand.
CTTTGTGACAGCAGGTATGGGTGGTGGAACCGGAACAGGTGCTGCACCTATCATTGCCAAAGCTGCCAAAGAATTAGGCATTCTAACCGTTGCAATTGTAACGCTGCCTTTCACTTTTGAAGGTGTTAGAAGACGCAATCAGGCCTTGCAAGGACTTGAGGCTTTGAAGAAAAGTGTAGATTCCATTCTTGTTATTTCAAATGACAGGTTGCGACATATGTATGGTAATCTAAGCTTGTCAAATGCTTTTGGAAAAGCAGATGATATTTTAACAACAGCAGCCAAAGGCATAGCAGAAATTATTACAGTTCCAGGTTATATAAATGTTGACTTCAAAGATGTGAGTACCGTCATGAAAGAAAGCGGTGTATCCATAATGGGATATGCGGAATCTGATGGAGAGGATAGGGCAAAAGAGGCGGTTGAGCTGGCATTGAATTCACCATTGTTAGAAGAAAATGATATCAGAGGAGCACAACATATCCTACTAAATATTTCTTCGGGTGAAAAAGAAGTCACCATGGATGAGATTGGAGAAATAACAGAATATATCCAGGAAGAAGCAGGTTATGGAACCCACATGATATGGGGGAATTGTGTTGACCCTAATTTAGGAGAGAAAATTAGTGTAACAATAATAGCGACTGGTTTCGATGAAGGCAAAAAGCAGATCGAGAAAAAGCAGGTGGAAACAATCAAGGTGCACCTGGATGAAGTAATGGATGTCAGCGAAGAGGAAACACCTGTTATTGAGAAAGAGCTTATTGAGGAACCAACTGTTGTTGAGTTTGACAATGTAATGGATAATGTCAACATAAATGCAGATTGGAACACCGAAGAGCCATTTGTGAAAGCGCAAAGCCAGGAAGCTGGCGAAAAACGTGTTGCGCTCAATTCTGAAACAGAAATAGAGCGCAGAAATCAATTGAGAAATACGAGTTCAAAACCACTCGACAGCCCAAAAATAATTGCTGAGATGGAAGAAATACCAGCATACCAACGGAGAAAAGTGATGTTAGAGGATGTGGATGCTAAGGTAGATAATGGAACATCTAAACTCAGCATTAATATTGATGATGCCGAGGGTCCGGTTATCGAGAGAAATAATTCTTTCTTTCATGATAACGTGGATTAATAATTTGGATTTCGTCTTTTCATAATACGCTTTTCTATTATGAGATTGGTTTATTGATTGAGTCCCCACCGGCTCACGGTGGGGTTTTTTCAAAATCCAATTCCAGATGGGAAGCGAAATCACCAACTCTGAAGAGAGCGGGGAAGTGCAGGAGTAAACTATTGAATCTGATATGAAGAACCTCATGCCGGTGATGCGGCATGAACAACCAAGGATTTCGTCTTTTTTATTATACGCTTTTCTTAATTATGAGATTGGTTTATTGATTGAGTTCCGCCTCTCAGGCGGGACTTTTTTTTTGCTAACTACTTATATATCAAGGTTATTTGTAATATCTACCCCATGAAGTGTAATTATTAAATTAAATTAATCTATATATATAGTTTTATTATATATATTAGTAGTTACAAATCAACCTGACCGTGCAAAAAGTACTACTTACCCTTTTTGTAATGCTCTCATTTGGCATTACACTCTCAGCTCAATCAGAAATATGCGATAACGGCATCGATGATGACAACGATGGTCTTATTGATTGTATGGATGACGATCTTGCAAATGATTGTTGTTGTTTAGATGCGCTTGAAATCGATCTTGGCTCTGATATAAATGTCTGTCAAGATGTATTGGTGCAATTGGCAGCACCTACAGGCTTTATAAGCTATGAGTGGTCAACGGGTTCAATTGAACAAAACATCCTGGTTGAATTTTCCGGATTGTATGTTGTGACCGGAATTGATTCGTGTGATAATGTAGCTTCCGACAGCATCATCGTTGAGTTCAGAGCGAATTCATCTACAGACCTGGCTTTCACTTATTGTGCAGGTGATACTTTTGAAATCAATGACTTAAGATATACACAGGTGGGCAGCTTTACGCAGTTGCTCGAAGCTGCAAATGGATGTGATTCAATCATCAACCTTGAGTTCTCGCATTATCCAGATTTATCCAGAGAAGAGGAATACTTGTTTTGTGAAAGTGAAGGAATTAATATCAATGGTGTAGACTATTTTGAAGAAGGCAGCTATGTTCAATTTTTTCAGGATGCAAATGGCTGTGAAGCTGAATTATTCCTTGAAGTACGCGAGGACAACAACTGCATAACTTGTGGTGACGATAATCCGGTTGGAAGGTTGACAATACACGTTAATAAGATCGCACTGGACTTAACAGAGCTTCAAATTTTCAAAGGACCATATCTAATAGTGCAGTCAGAGTTGAATGATAATCAATTAAGTCAGGTTATAAAAGAATATGTAAGTGTAAAACAAACATCTACGCTTCCTTCACTTAAGGATTTGCAAGTACATTTTGAATCATTCATACAAAAGAACATTCCAGGTGAAT
>JABDJE010000003.1 GCA_013002625.1 Saprospiraceae bacterium
GTTTGGCGCTTTGGTGCTACCACTGTTACCAAAGTGTTTCCAACTGAAAAAGCAGTCGAAGAAATAGTCCTGGATCCGTATCTAGAAATAGCAGACACGGATACCTCAAACAATTATTATCCTCCAAGAGAGAAATTAAACAGATTTGAGATGTTTAAACAGCGTCAATTTGGAAGTGGTGGTGAAAATCCAATGCAGCGGGCAGAACGGGCCAAAAAGATGAAAAAAGAGATTAAGCCTTAATTAAAAACCCGGTTGCAAATCAACCGGGTTTTTTTGTTCCACGTGGAACAATATACTTTAGTTGATGCCATCTACTTCATGCAGAAACTGTCGTAGAATAATATTGAATTCTTTGGGTTTTTCCATCATCGGCGCGTGACCACATTTATCAACCATCTTTAGTATTGCATTCGGGATAAGTTCAAGAAACTTTTCGCCAACAAATGGTGGAGTAACTCCGTCCTCTTTACCCCAAACAAGTAGGGTAGGGACCTTAATATTCTGAAGTTCGTCTGCAAGATTGTGTTTAATTGCACTCTTGGCTGTCAAAATTATCCTCAAGGCTTTTTCTCTATCATTTACCGTATTATAAACCTCATCCACCAATTCCTTTGTTGCAACTTTTGGATCATAAAAGGTTTCTTCTGTTTTCCTTTTAATATATCCATAATCTCCCCTTCGAGGATATCCGTCTCCCATTCCACTTTCAAACAAGCCACTACTGCCTGTTAGTATGAGAGACTTTACTCTAAGAGGAACGGAAAGTACATAGAGTTGGGCAATATGTCCCCCCAATGAATTACCCAGAAGATGTATGCTCACATAATCTCGATGTTCTACGAAATCCTTCGTATATTGTAGAAGACCAGCCAAACCTGTTTCAGCAACCTCCAATTTATAAATTGGCAATATTGGCACAACTACATTGTAATCATTAAATTCTTCAATGATTCCTTCAAAATTGCTCAAGGCCCCAAAAAGACCATGTAATAGCAACAAGACTGGTTTACCAGGATTTGTTTCAATAAACTTAAATCTCGAATCCGTCTTAATTGCACGTTTCATAACAACTATAAGCTCGTAAAATAACCAATATTAGATGGTAATATAAATTACTTAATTGTCTGCCGCGTCCAGTAAAAGTAATGCATCACTAATGATGCTAAAACAAGAACCGCTATTCCCTGGTGCAAAACACCCCACAATACAGGAATCTGACCCACACTTGTTAACAATGTCACAATACCAATAACCACCTGAGACAACAACAACAATAAAAATATGACATACGACTTCCTTATTATTCCTCTGTTGGCCCAAATATCTTTCTTTAGCATATAATGTGCAGCCAGTAATAAAATAAGATATGCAATGCCCCTGTGAAGAAAATGTACCAATCCAAATACAAAGGACGATCTATCATATTCAACAAAACTGCTCCAACTCCAATTGGATAAGCTTAGCACATCGGGTGGAATGAAATGCCCGCCAATATCTGGCCATGTGGGGTAGACCAGCGCTGCCCTCATACCACTCATCCAACCACCAAACAATATCTGTATCACCATTAATCCAATCAGCGCTAAGGCGTATTTGTTAGCTACAAACGACCAATCTTTCTCATGAAATACTTGCAATCGGTACTTTAACACACTCCACAAAAGATAGATGAATACTGCTATACCAATTAACAAATGAATAGACAATTTATAGGCATTGACCCAAGGTCTGTTGACCAGCCCGCTTGCTACCATGATCCAACCAAAAGACGCTGCACTTGCGGCCAGTAAAATCACAATACCCAGATCCTTTAATGTCGCAGATGGTAGCTTTCGTCGTGCAAAAAACCAAGCAAAAGGAAATACAAACACAAACCCCATCATTCTAGCCCACAAGCGATGAAAATATTCCCAGAAATAGATAAACTTGAACTCTTTCAAACTCATCCCTTTGTTTAATTTTTCATATTGCGGCGTCGCTTTGTATTCATTGAATTCTTCAATCCACTTTTCCGCATTCATCGGTGGTAATGTTCCCGTGACTATCTCCCATTTCGTTATAGAAAGCCCCGAACCCGTAAGCCTTGTTACCCCTCCAATTACAATTTGACAGTATACCAACAATACTCCCAACAACAGCCACCAATAGACAACGCGACTAAATTTCATAAAGCGAAGTTATACAGTCCGAACCAATCCAAACCATCAACATAATCCACATTTCCTTTTATTATTATTTATTCTTTTAAAACTTATATAATAACTATAAGAGCTGTGGATTTGTTGGTAATTCAGATTGAGTATATTTTATTAACAGGAATCAACACCATTTATAAGTGTTATGTGGAATATTCACGGTAATTATGGCAGTTGTTGTGGATAACTGGCCTTTATAAACATGTAAGTGTGAATAATCAATTGTCAAACAAATACTAATTTTCTGTTAGCAAAATTCGTCGCCTGTTAAAGTCAATTTATCTTAAGGTGGTTCTTGACAACTCATTAGCCGTATACGTTTCATAGTTTGTCTATAATTCTTGGTATTGACCCAGTGATTATATCTAAAGACCAGTTGATTATACATCTTTATTATTTAATATGTTAATACTAAATGCGCGCAATCATACAAAGAGTTAAAGAAGCTTCTGTTAAAATAGACGGTAAGGTTCACGAACAAATCGGTAGTGGAATGATGGTGCTTCTAGGCATATGCAAAGAAGACCAGCAGAAAGATCTTGAGTGGATGTCGCGAAAAATAGTGAACATGAGAATCTTCGGCGACGATGATGGCAAGATCAACTTAAATATTCGAGATACAGCTGGAGAGATACTTCTGATCAGCCAATTTACCTTATATGCTTCCACAAAGAAAGGGAATAGGCCATCTTTCATCAAAGCTGCCGGGCCAGAAATAGCCAAACCCCTCTATCTGGAATTTATAAATACGTTGAGTGAGGAAGGTATCATTGTGAGGTCCGGTATATTTGGTGCGGATATGAAAGTTTCACTGATCAATGACGGTCCTGTAACCATTATAATTGATTCTAAAACCAAAGAATAAATGACCATCAAACAATTACAAAAACAAGTGGACGAATGGATAAATGAAGTTGGCGTCCGGTATTTTAATGAAACTACAAACACTTTGATTCTCGTAGAAGAAGTTGGTGAATTTACACGCCTTATGGCGAGAAAATATGGAGAGCAATCGTTTAAAAACAGCGAGGATGAAAAGAATGCAGAAATGTATATAGAAGATGAACTTGGAGATATAGTCTTTGTAATCACCTGTTTAGCCAATCAAATGAACATTGATATTGAGAAGGCATTTAACAAAACGATGATAAAAAAATCAAATCGTGATATAAGAAGGCACAAGGAGAATCCAAAACTGAAAGCAACTTGAACGCCAACTGGAGATCTCGTTTTTGGAAGAGTAAAATCGCCGTAACCTGTTCATCTCTGTTAATATTGATCCTTATTACCTCTTTATTATCGCCATGGATCGCAGTAGATCCATCCAAGGACGCCAACAATCAAGTATTACAGTTGTCATTACAGCCCCCGGTATACCAGGTTAATGTGCTTAAAAGAATCAAGAACCTTCCTGCTGTAATAAAAGAAGAGACACCAAAGAAAATTAAGCCAACAAGAGAAAATAGCGAATGGATCCCATTTGATAGTCTCAGCTTTACACAAAACAGCGTAAAAGTTTTATTCCGTGGATCACAACGCATTGTGGAAATAGGAGATGTTCTATTACCATATAAATCGGAAAGCACAAAACAATCTGATTCCAAGGAACTGACATATTTCGACATAAAAGGGATGTCTCATACCTGGTCATATCCTGAAGCACTAAGTATAATAAGGGCTGACCATGTAGATCATATTAATTATCTTTTTGGCACTGATAAGTATGGTAGAGACGTGTTAAGTAGAATTCTAAGAGGAGTGAGGATCTCTCTATTTATTGGTTTTCTTGCCGTAATGGTTTCTGTAATTATAGGAGTTACCATAGGATCACTGGGTGGATATTTTGGTGGCTGGATCGATAGAGTCGTTATGTTAATAATCAACACAAGTTGGTCTATTCCTACTTTGTTGTTGGCCTTTGCTATCATCATTGCATTCGGAAAAGGTTTGAGTGTCATAGTGTTGGCAGTAGGACTGACCATGTGGGTTGATATAGCACGATTAATACGAGGCCAGGTCATGCAAATCAAAAACGAAATATTTGTACAATCAGCAAAAGTCTTAGGCTTCAACAATTATAGAATTATACTTAAACATATCCTCCCCAATACACTTGGGCCACTGTTGGTGATGGCAGCAGCCAACTTTGCTACAGCTGTTCTGGTTGAAGCCGGACTGAGCTATCTTGGCTTGGGCATCCAGCCACCAACACCCTCTCTTGGCAATATGTTACAAGAAAATTATGCCTATGCTACCGGGGGATTTGTTTACCTCGCTATCTTTCCGATTCTAATGATCATGACCCTGGTCTTGTGTTTTAATCTATTGGGTACATCATTGCGTGATGTTTTTGATGTGAAAACAAAAATGAAATGAGTCGAGAATTAGCTGTTCTTGAAAAATTGGAAAAAGAGCTGAGTCTTAAGGAGCTTCAGATAAAGAGCCTGCTGACCATTACACAGGCAATCAATGATAATGTTTCAGCCGAAGGTCTGTTTAATATGTACCGTTCATTTCTAAGTTGGGAAATGGGTATTACCAAGATGGGTTTGTTTATTCCTGATGAAGACAACGATGATAGCTGGAGTTGTGCATCGCAAATCAATATTGAAAAGGACGAGATTGATGAAGAAAAGATCATCATTGAGTTGTTGGATTTCAATAGGTTGCACACCATTAAATCTATTGATCACCAATCATTACAATCCTTTGATATTATCATACCTGTTTTTCACAAAGAGAAACCAATTGCCTATTCTTTGATTGGCGGTATCAAATCGAAAGACGATCTGTACAATAAGATTCAGTTTATTACGACAATTACCAACATTATTGCCGTCGCAATCGAGAACAAAAGACTTTTTAAGCGACAAATAGTCCAGGAAAGATTAAAAAAAGAAATTGAGTTGGCCAGTAGTGTCCAACAAATGCTCATCCCGACAGAGCTGCCAAAGAATGACAAATATGAAATATCTACTATCTATCAACCTCATTTCAATGTAGGAGGAGACTATCTGGACTTCATAGATTTTAAAAACAACCGCTTTGCATTCTGCATTGCTGATATATCTGGAAAAGGGGTTGCAGCCGCATTGCTTATGGCCAACTTTCAGGCGATGATCCAAAGCCTGATTTATCAATACCGAGACCTTGAGACCTTCATTTTTGCACTCAACCAGACGGTTTACCGCGTGACCAAGAGTGACAAATTCATAACATTCTTTATCGGAGAGGTAGACGTCAATCGCAACACATTGAAATACATCAATGCGGGACATTACCCTCCTGTTTTGTTCAATGGCGGTAAAATTCGGCGATTGACCCATGGATGTACAGTCATTGGCGCATTTGAAAAGCTCCCTGCGATCCAGGAGGAAGAAATAGCTATAGATTCTGGAGCAACGGTGATGTGTTTTACAGATGGCCTGCCCGACTTGAAGAATGCAGAAGGACAATATTTTGAGGACAAACACATAGAAGACTTTGTACTTAAGAATGGAAAATTGAATGCTGATGAGTTCAACGAAGAATTGTTGTCAGAGATAGAAAGATTTAGAGGAAATGAGGCATTTCCTGACGATATAGCTGTACTCACATGTAAGATCCACTGATACCACCGAAAATCAGTAATTTGAGATTTCTTATTATTTCGTGGAATGAAGAACAAAATTATTGCTGCATTGCTCGCCTTTATTGGGGGCACATTTGGCATACATAAATTCTATCTCAGAGATCCGGGCGCTGGAGTATTTTACATATTCCTTACGTTCATGACATCAAGATTTTTTCCCATTGCGACCATTTTAGGATTTATTGATGGCTTGCGCTATCTGATGATGTCGCCAGAAGAATTTGACAGAAAGTTCAACAGAAAGTACTATCGTGAAAAACCACGTTCGTCCAGGAGGACAAGAAGAAGGCCCCAAAAGGAAGAGTATTATGAGGTCCAGGAAAAAACAAGAACCAAATCAAGACCAAGAAAAATACGCTCAAACCCCTTCAAGAAAAGTGGTTTGCGGAAATACAAAGAGTACGAAATAGAAGAAGCCATCGAGGACTTCAAAAAAGGCTTAAAAATACAACCTGATGATCTGGCCCTCCGGTTTAACCTTGCCTGTGCGTATTCATTGCTCGAAAACAAGGAAGAAGCTTTCAGGTATTTGGATGAGGCGGTTCAAAAAGGAATGACCAACTATGAAAAAATAACCAGTCACGATGACCTGGCCTTTCTCCGGATACAGCCTGAATTTGAAGCTTTTAGAAAAAACGGATTTAGATTATCAAAAGAATCGGCAGCCAAAGAAGAAAGACCCATGGATGACATCCTCCTGGCACAGTTAAATAGGTTAATGGAACTTCGCAAAAAAGGTGTTTTAACTGAAAACGAATACGTTGTAGAAAGAAAGAAAATTCTGAACAGATAATATAGGCTGACAAGGGTATGGGGA
>JABDJE010000022.1 GCA_013002625.1 Saprospiraceae bacterium
AACCATACCCGTAAAGTATACGTCCTTAAACGGGAAATGACCCTTCCATTCATATCCTGCCATAATCATACGGGCTACCCATAGGAATATTATGTCCCAACCCGTAACGAGTACAGATGTTGGATAGTAATAGTTGAGCTCTTCTTCAGATTCAAATCCGTTAAATACTGATATTGGCCACAACCAGCTCGAAAACCAAGTATCCAACACATCTTCATCTTGCGCCAATTGATCCGCAGTAACTTGATCTTCCGGGAATTTTGACTGCGCCAAGATTAATGCTTCTTCTCTGGACTCTGCTACAAATACTTCATCCTTATAATAGTAAGCAGGAATTCTCTGTCCCCACCAAAGTTGTCTTGATATACACCAATCACGGATATTCGTCATCCAGTGCCTGTAGGTGTTTTTATATTTTTCTGGGTAGAAATTAATTTCCCCATCCTCAACAGCTTTCAATGCGGGGTCAGCAAGTGACTTCATATCAACATACCATTGCAGGGATAATCTTGGCTCTACAATAACATTGGTGCGTTCAGATCGTCCGACATTATGAACCAAATCTTCAATCTTTACAAGATGCGTGGCCTTTTCTAAATCTGCAAGGATAAGGTCTCGCGCCTTAAATCTGGTCTCCCCGATATACAACTGCCCGGCTTCACTGATGGTAGCATCTTCGTTTAAGATATCAATGATCTCCAGATTGTGCTTTTCTCCCAACTCGTAATCGTTGGGGTCATGTGCAGGTGTTACCTTCAATGCCCCTGTTCCAAACTCCCTTTCCACATAGTCATCAAATATGATTGGAATTACACGACCTATTAAAGGCACAACCGCTTTTTTACCTTTTAAATGGCTATATCGTTCATCCTCAGGATGGACTGCAATAGCTGAATCACCAAGTATTGTCTCAGGTCTAGTCGTTGCAATCGTAATGTATTCTTCAGATCCTGCGATTTGATATCTAACATGATACAACTTTGCCTTTTCTTCTTTGTACAGGACTTCTTCGTTGGACAGTACAGTTTTTGCTTTCGGGTCCCAGTTTACCATTCTGTTTTTACGGTACAGTTTACCTTTATTATACAGATCGACAAAGACTTTTATGACTGCATCATATCTTGTTTCGTCCATTGTAAACACGGTCCTGTCCCAGTCGGCTGAGGCGCCTAATTTTCTTAATTGCTTAAGAATAATTCCGCCATAAGTGTCTGTCCAGTCCCAGGCGTGTTTTAGAAAATCGTCTCTTGATAAATCAGATTTTTTAATGCCTTCTTCCCTTAGTTTCTTTACAACTTTAGCTTCAGTTGCAATTGATGCATGGTCAGTTCCTGGCACCCAACACGCGTTCTTACCTTCCAGTCTTGCTTTTCTAATCAATACATCCTGAATGGTATTATTGAGCATGTGTCCCATGTGTAATACACCTGTGACGTTAGGCGGTGGTATTAGGATTGTGAAAGGATCTCTATCATCCGGGGTGGAGCTGAAAAACTTATTGTTTTCCCAATGACTATACCACTTCTCTTCTACAGCCTTTGGATTATAACTTGAACTGATTTCCATGTATCAAAATTTGTTCTGGATTAAGCCTACAAAGGTACTAATAATGCGTTTTAATGCTATGTTTTGTTCTCAATGAAAAGCACACACACCAAATTTCAATTAACTTACATCTAAGAATTATTACTCAATCACTTTTGCAAATTCATGGAAAATCTTCTGAAAGGCATAAAAGCACAGGATCCATCGGCACAGAAGGCTTTATATGATCGATATTCAGGATTATTCTATGCAATATGTCTAAGATATCTTAAAAATCCGGTTGAGGCAGAAGATGTTATGATTGAGAGCTTTTATAAGATTTTCACAAAGATAAATCAGTTTAATGATGAGGGCAGTTTTGAAGGGTGGATGAAACGCATTGTTGTCAATCAATCACTTATGCAAATCAGAAAGAACTCCAATTTAAATCTGCATGTGGATATTGAGAATGCCTATGATTTAAATGAGAAAGAGAAGGCCATCGACAACCTTAATCATGAGGCCCTAATGGAGTTGATCCAATCATTGCCTGTTGGGTATAGGACAGTTTTCAATTTGTATGTGATTGAAGGGTATAAACATCGTGAGATTGCTGACCAATTGGGCATTAGTATAAACACAAGTAAATCTCAATTGATTCTTGCAAAAAAGAAGTTGAGAGAACTTTATAAAAAAAAACAGCAACTTAAAATAAGTTGACATGGAAGAAAATAATTCATTTGAAAACATTAAACGAGAAGCTCAAAAAATTGAGATTACCCCTCCTCAAAGGAGCTGGTATAAACTTCAGCGGAGGTTAAAAAAAGCCGAAAGTGCCGGTAGGCGCAAAACATTCAACTTAAATTTCATTGTTTCCATTGCTGCGATTGGTCTTGTTTTGATCGCAAGCATAGCTGTCTTGAATATAGAGACCAGAAACATGCAGAACTTGCCAAAAGGGAAGATCGTCGAATGGGAGACACTTGATTCAGAGGATGTATTCTTCATGGACAAAGGTCAAATCAAAGGCTTGTACGCTGCTTATGCACAACAGGCAGATCCTATTTAAACATGAATAAAGGTTCTATTTAAAAGGCACACGCTGTATCCAATCTTCCTTAGGCACGATGCGGGCAAGAATTACTGGAAGAAGTTTGTTTAAGAAATTCGTGTTATGTTTTAAGTAAATATGCATAGCATAGGGCTCAGCACCCACTGAGGATTTTATTTCCAGTGCCGTTCGTGAAAGATTAAGATACTCAGCTCTTTGTAATATCGCTGCTTCTACCAACTTCAATAGGACATTAAAATAGATTTGATGTTTGGAATTCAGGCTAACATCATATCCGAGGAAATGCGCATCTGCATTCTTTCCATTTATAATAATCGTAAAGAAGGCAACCATCTTTCCATTTAAAAACACACCTCTCACGATGAAATCATCTCCAAAAATCTTTTTTAGCTCAAGAAAATACTCGGGATGCAATTTGAATAGACTGAAACTGGCTTTATCTGCTGTTTTGCTGTAGAGCGCATACATTTCATCATTCAAGCTTTCTAAATCTTCGACATTGAGATCTCTAAACTCAAGGGCCCCTCCTCTTTTAGCTACCTTTTTAAACTTGACCCTATATTTAGATTTAACAGCTGCAAGGTAATCATCATAACTCCGCCAGTCCTGATTAATTGAGACGACCATGTCTGGCTGCACTTTGAATTTGGTGAAGTTGGAACCATAAAAGTCATCAACTTTAAATTTCTCTTCTACATAAAAATCCTTTGACAGGATGGCTGACACTTTCTTTCCACTTTTATGTTTCACATATTCACAAGTGCTCTTAAATACAAAATCGCTGATCTTAGTCTTTGTGTCTGTATCACAATCTTGACAGTAGTAAAACGAATATTCGCCCGTGAGCAGCACATTCCCTGCTACAAGTAATTGTTGGTTTATTAATCTAAAAGATTGCCTTTGTAACCAGACAAAAAATTTAACAATTGGATTTTTACTATGGGTATGAAGACGAAAATCTTCATAAAGGCTGATTTGTTTTTTCTGGAAATAATAAACGGCCACAGGATCGCCATTTCTTTTAAGCAAGCAATAAAAGTATTGGTACTTATTGGGACCTTTTTCTTCAAGCACTTTCAAGTATCTGGGGTCATAATAGAAACTATCTCTGGTTGTAGCATTCCAATCTTCCTTTATGGATTCAATATTATCTGTAACCACAGCATTGAATGTATCACCCGATAATTCCTTCAGATATTCTTTCACGAGCCGGATCTATTTGCAAGTTCCAAAAGTGTTTTGTATGTGTTCTCCCATTTGAAATTTCGACATTGATTGGCCGAACATTGGAGCATAAACCAATGCTCTATTGTTTTGGTGAGGTATGGATGATTAAGCATAAATGCGTTATAGTCGAGTGTATCCAGTTCGCTTTGATTTCCCATTTGAGTGGATACAATTATTTTGATCATGATTGTATCCATTTCAAAAGATAATAATGCGAGAGGATTAACTGGAATTTTTGAGTTATTGTTTACTCGCTCCCCTAAAATAATAGTCTCGTAGGCATTCTCCTGATCCAATAATATTTCACCCAAATTAAAGAATGCTGGAATTTCAACAGAATTAAACATGGGGTGCAAGTCGCCTGCGCTTAAGGTTATTCTAGCACTATAATCAGATTCTGGATGGTTATGACTTTGTTTTTGTGCAGAATCACAAGATTGCAGATATGTAAAAACCAGAAGCAGCAAAATTACTGTACGATGCATGATAGGGTCAAACTTAAAATTTGTAATTCGAATTATCAAATCAATACCAAAATCGATTGTCCTCCAACCAACAATTAGCACCAATTAAAACAAACAAAGTGATATGTATATTATATTTTGCATAAAACTAATATTGTGAGTAAATCTTATTTTGATCCTGAAGATTTGAAGAAGTTTGGCAGTATAACAGATTTCCAGGAAGAGTATGGTAAAAAATTCTTTGATTGGTATGGCAGTATATTTCAAGAAGGGGCATTAACTGCTCGAGAAAAAGCATTGATTGCATTGGCAGTTGCTCATGCTGTTCAATGTCCCTACTGTATAGACGCCTATTCAGGCACATGCTTGAATATGGGTGCTGACGAAGAACAAATGATGGAAGCTGTTCATGTAGCTGCGGCAATAAAAGGCGGTGCGACGCTGGTGAATGGCGTTCAAATGATGAACCATGTAAATAGAAAATTGATGTAATGGCGATTAAACAGAGGGTAAAAAGTTTATCAGCAAGTGACAATAATTTATCGGATACCTTCTTTCAACTAAAAGTATTATCTGGTCAAGATGTCCTGGATGCTAAAATTCCATCATTCGAATCAAAAGTCATTGAGTCTGGTTATTTAACAGGTATTAGACCTTCACATATAGACATATTTCAGATAAATATTGGAAAGTTGTGCAATCAGGCCTGTGCGCATTGTCATGTAGATGCGGGCCCTGATAAGAAGGAAGAGAATATGGACCGAAACATTCTGGAGCGTTGTCTGGAAATTATTTCTGAAATTGATGCTACAACGGTTGATATTACTGGTGGTGCACCTGAAATGAATCCTCATTTCAGATGGTTTGTGCAAGAATGCAGAAAATTAAATAAGCAGGTCATGGTCAGATGCAACCTTACCATTATTGTAGCTAATAAAAAATACCATGATCTTCCGGCATTTTATGCTGAGAACAATGTCCAGATAGTCTCCTCTCTCCCCTATTTCACAAAAAAAAGGACCGATAACCAAAGGGGAGACGGTGTGTTTGAGGATTCCATTCAAGCACTAAAAATGCTTAATGACATTGGATACGGCAAACCAGAATCTGGACTCATTCTGGATCTAGTCTATAACCCTTCTGGGGCCTTCCTTCCCGGTCCACAGGCAGATTTGGAGGCTCAATTCAAAGATCAGCTTGACAGAAGATATGGCATTGTCTTTAATAGCCTCTATGCCATTACTAATTTACCGATAAGCCGATTTCTGGATTATCTGATTGAATCAGAGAATTATGTAGACTACATGCAGGAACTTTCGAATGCATTCAATCCCGGTACAATAGAAGGATTGATGTGTCGAAATACTTTAAGCGTTAGTTGGGATGGATTTATTTACGATTGTGATTTCAATCAAATGCTTGATTTAAAGTCAGACATTGCTAAGCCTCACATCAATGACTTTGATGTAAATGCATTAAAAAACCGTCAAATCGTGACCAATCAACACTGTTTTGGGTGCACTGCAGGCGCCGGTAGCAGCTGTGGTGGAGAAATAGCCTAATCATATAAAATTTTATTTAGAAGGATATCGTTATTTTTGCGCATCAATTATTGAGTCTTATGAAATATAGTGTTTTAGTAGCGATCGCCTTTTGTTTTGCAGCTTGTACAACGACAAAACCAGTCAGTGAGCTGACAGATAATGATATCGTATTTACACTTCAGAAAGGAGGATGTTTTGGAGAATGCCCAGTCTATATATATAATATATATAATAGTGGCCACAGTGAGTTTATTGGTCAAATGAATACTGATAAGATTGGAACCCACCACAAAACCCTGGATAAGGCTGTCTATAAAGAATTGGTTAGATCATTTAAGGACGCGAATTTTCATGAATTCGATGATTTCTATGAAAGTAACATAGCAGACCTTCCTTTGATAACTATGTCATTTCATAACAGCAAAACCTTGAAAACGATTAAGGGTAAGCGTGAAAGACCTACAGAACTACATAGACTTCAGTTCAAGCTGGAACAAATTGCTGAATCGACAGAGGGCTGGACATTAATTGATGAAGACCCTACAAAGCAAGATACAGGTCCAAAATATATCAAAACACAAATAGTGTTGAAATTAAAGCATGGTAACCAATTGGCTAAGTGGTTTAATAAAATGCGCACAGAGCATGGTATCAGGATCTTAAAAAGGCTTTCAACAGATGATGATGCATGGCTTGTATCTTATGATACAAGAAGATATGCGCCAGAAAGGATGCTTGAAATATTCAGATCTGATCCAAATGTTGCTTCAGCAGATTTCAATGTTGAAGCCCAAAATAAATAAGGCTTCATATACAATTTTTATCCGGGTTTACCCCTATCCCCAATTTATGTAATAAAGAAAATGTAAAATATTTTACATTTTTTTGGCCTCCCTTATAGGGGTAACTCCCTCTTCCCTTGTCTTACTATTGCACGCTCATTATTTCTTGGGTTTTCTATGCCCAAGTACCAATAACCACAATTCACACCTTTTTTTATTAGATCCTTAATTCAAATTCTGTATAATGAGAAAATCTAATTCTTGTTATAGCCAGAACACACATGGCTATATTTTCACTACTCTACCTATCAATAAGACGGTAGTCTTATCGTTATTTATGCTTTTTATAGGTACTGCCGTTTTCGGTCAGATTAAGATCGGAGATAATCCGCAATCTATCGATGATGGATCCCTTATTGAAATGGAGAGTAACAACAAAGCTTTGGTAATCCCTAGATTGACCACGGCTCAAAGAGATGCAATTCCAACTCCGCTGAAAGGTGCGATAATATTCAATGTTACAGACAATTGTCTGCAAGTGAATATTGGCATACCAACAGCACCGGTGTGGGAATGTCCAAATGAAAGCCAAGCAACTGGCCTCATCAATACCTTACTTGGAAACAGGATTGGTACTTATGTTGATGCAGATGGATTTGAAACAGATTTCTTTGAAACTGTTACACGCGTAGAACAAGACAGCACGGGGGTCTATACTTATGTAAATGAATTAGGTGAAAGGGATACTTTAGGTTCTCAGGAAACTGTTACCACCATGATAGCCAATGGTGATGGCAGCTACACTTACATTAATGAAGAAGGGGTCTCAACCGCAATCAACATTCAGGAATCGGTCACCACATTAACAGATAATCTAGATGGTACATTCTCCTATACTAATGAGTTGGGAGAAATTGTTTCGTTTAGCACACAAGATGTTGTTACTACACTTACTGACAATGGAGACGGAAGTTATACATATAGAAACGAAGCAGGAATATTTACAGTAATTGACCCACAGGAAACGACTTCAACACTCGTTGACAATGGAAACGGTACTTATACGTATACAGATGAACAGGGCAATGTTACCACTATTGTTTCCAGTAATATATCGACGTCAATACAGAACACATTACCTGGTAATAAGATAGCCGATTATACGAATGAAGATGGCGTTACTGTAGATATCAATGAAACCATTACACAATTGATTGACAATGGGGATGGAACTTTTATTTATATAAATGAAGCTGGTTTAGGTACACAGTTTGACACAAATGAAAGTATTTCCACCTTAGTCAATAATGGTGATGGAACTTATACATATACAGATGAAACAGGCACCTCAACAACAGTTGCATTAAACCAGATCATCACTGTACTTCAAGACAATGGTGATGGTACTTACACATACACGAGCGAAGACGGAACAATTACTACAATTGATGCAACCGAAACTATTTCAACTTTAACAGATAATGGAGACGGCACCTATATTTATACAGATGAAACAGGTGTATCAACTCTTATCGATGGCACTGAAGTCGTAACTCAAATTCAAAATACCATAGCAGGTAATAAAATAGCTGACTATACAAATGAAGATGGTGTTACTGTGGACATCAATGAAAGCATCACTTCATTTACTGACAACGGAGATGGAACCTTTACTTATATAAATGAAGCAGGCATCAGCTTCACTTTTGATGCCAATGAAACAATAACTTCTTTAGTAGATAATGGGAATGGTACATATACGTACACATCAGAAGACGGATCGGTGACTACCATTAACTCTCAAAACGTGGTTACGTTGGTAAGCAATGTTATTACAGGTAACAAGATTGCTGACTATACTAATGAGAACGGAGATGTCGTTGACATCAACGAGAGCATTACTTCCTTAGTAGATAATGGGAATGGAACTTTTACTTATACCAACGAGGTAGGTACACCGATCACTTTTGATGCCAATGAAACAATTACAACAATGGTGAATAATGGGAATGGTACATTCACCTATACTTCTGAAGATGGCAGTTCGACAATAATCGATGCTGCAAATGTCGTGACTGTAGTCAATAGCCTGGTTACAGGAAATACAATTGCACAATATGTAAATGAAGATGGTACTGTCTTCAATATTGACGAAACAGTTACATCTTTGATCGATAATGGTGATGGAACTTACACCTATACCTCAGAAGATGGCACATCAGTTACATTTAACACAGCAGAATCCGTCACTTCGATAACAGATAACGGAGATGGCACGTACACATTTTTTAATGAGAATGGAACTGGATTTACTTTTGGTTCTGCTGAAACTATAACAACTCTTGTAAACAATGGGGATGGAACTTATACTTACACAAGTGAAGATGGTTCCACGACTATTATTTCAGAAACCCTTACTGCGCTTTACATGAATCCTAACAATACATCATTGGACTATATAGATGAAAATGGTTCATTGTCAAATATTGACTTATGTGTTGCTGTAGATTCTTGTGAAACTGTTACATCAATTTCATATAATCCACTCTTAAATGCACTTGAATATTTAGATGAAAATGGTACTACTAATGTGATTTATCTCTCAGATTATTCATCGTATGTAAGCGATGATAATACGAATACCAATGTTCAAACTATCGCGACGCATACAGCCGCTAACGGAATAGTGACTGGAATTGAAGAAACTGTAACAACGCTTGTTGATAACGGTGATGGTACATTTACCTACACTTCTGAGGATGGTACAATAACCACTTACGATGAGACAACCACAACAATTGCTTTAAGCGCTGATAATCAGACCATTGAATATATTGATGAAAATGGTAATCAAACAGATTTAAACCTTTGTGCAGCTGTGGATTCCTGTGAAACTGTGACCTCTATTATTTTTAATACTACTACGAATGAACTAGAATTTACTGATGAGAATAATAATATAAATAATATATCGCTTTCGAGCCTTGTGTCAATTGTAAGCGATGATAATGCAAATGCAAATGTGCAGACTATTGCTACGCATACTTCTGGTGATGGTACGGTCACTCAAATTGAGGAATCTGTTACTACCCTAGTCGACAACGGCGATGGAACATTCACTTATACTTCTGAAGATGGTACTGTTACTACCTATGATGAAACTACTACTACTATTGCTTTAAGTACAGATAACCAAACGATCGAGTACATTGATGAAAATGGTGTTCAAACTGACTTGAACCTTTGTGCTGCTGTTGACTCGTGTGAAACAGTTACCAGCTTAACTTTTAATACTGTAACCAATCAGTTAGAGTATATCGATGAGAATAATACAACTAACGT
>JABDJE010000030.1 GCA_013002625.1 Saprospiraceae bacterium
GAATAAAAGCATAGCCAACATCTTTGACAAATTCAAACAAGCTTGATTTCTCTCCCGCATCTTTGTTGAGGCGATCAAAAAAGATTCCGCCGATCCCACGTGTTTCTTTTCGATGTTTGATATAGAAATAATCATCCGCCCATTTCTTGAATTCGGGATAGTAATCCTTATGATGTCTATCACAGACGCCCTTTAATGTCCTGTGAAATGCTTGTGCATCATCAACATTGACATAATGCGGTGTCATATCGATACCACCACCAAACCACCATAATCCACTGTCGGTTTCAAAGTAGCGCACATTCATGTGTACAATTGGAACATGCGGATTGCGCGGATGCAGGACAATCGAAACACCTGTTGCAAAAAATGATGTAGGGTCGATATCCAGCGCCCTGGTTATACGTTCTGGCATAGGTCCAAATACGGCTGAAAAATTGACTCCACCCTTTTCGATATGTTCGCCTTGTATAATGCGTGTACGTCCACCACCTCCGCCGGGGCGCATCCAAGGATCTTCCTTGAATTTAGCTGTACCATCCAGTTTTTCAAGGTTCTCACAAATGTGATCCTGAATGGCTTTAAAAGAGTCAACGATATGGTCCCTTTTAATCATTCGCTAATCTTTCTTTTAGGGCTGCCACCACCGCTTTGGTATTGCCCACATATGAATCCTTGCCTACAATAAATACCGGTCTTTTCAAAAAGGTGTATTCTTCCAAAATATATTTTCTGTAGTCCTTTTCACTCAGATCCATCTCGTTGAGCCCAAGTGATCTGTACTTCATAGCGCGTCTACTAAAGAGCGCTTCATAGGATCCGTGTGCCTTGGCAAGTTTATCCAAAGTCTTGGCATCAATATTTTTCTCTTTGATATTTTGAACCTCACCTTGCCAATCAACTTCCTTAAGAATACGCTGGCACGTGGAACAAGAATTAAGTACAAATGCTTTTTTCATGGAAATGCTGTTAATTTTATATTCAGAATGCGAAGATATGTTTATTCCAGAATCTGAACTTATTATAAACCCCGATGGTTCAATTTATCATTTAAAATTAAAGCCTGGTGAATTGGCTCGAAGGATTATTACCGTTGGTGATCCGGAGCGTATTGAATTATTCAAGCCCTATTTTACAGAGATTTCAATTGAAAGAAGCAATCGTGAGTTTTCTACAATGACCGGCGTTTTGAATGGAAGACCTACTTCAATCATTTCAACAGGAATTGGAACAGACAATATTGATATTGTTATAAATGAAGTCGATGCGCTGTTCAATATTGACTTTACAACCAGACAGGTTAGGAATAATCACACTGAAGTGGAGTTCATACGCGTGGGTACCTCTGGTGCCATTCGAAAAGAGATAGATATTCATGATATTGTATTGAGTGAATACGCAATCGGCTGGGACGGACTATTGCATTTCTACAAAAATTCCTCTCCCCGAATAAAAGAATTGGAAGCTCAAATGGCCTCTACGGCTAAAGCATTGGATATGTATCCCTATGCCATCGCATGTGCACCAGCGCTCATTGATAAATTCAGCCCCTTGGGTTTGAGAGGTATTACATTGACGGCCCCAGGATTCTACGGTCCACAATCGCGGATGATCAGAGCAGAGCGAAAGGTAGATTTCCCAAGTGAAATGGCAAATATTTCATACAAAGGATTACATGTGACAAACTTTGAAATGGAAACTTCAGGTATATATGGACTGGCATCCGTGCTTGGGCATAAGGCACTTTCTATCAACTTAATTTTGGCCAATCGCAAGACGGGCGCCTTCTCAGAATCAGCGGGTGAGGCCGTTAAAAACTTCATAGAAAAGACGGTTCAATTATTCTAATTTGAATCAAGCTCTATTTGACCTTTTAGTTATTAAAACATTTACATACATTTGCAGCCGGTGAGGGTCATACGGTCAGCTCCTGCTGAATCCCCCAGGGCAGAAATGCAGCAAGGGTAGGTGGTTGAGCGACTAGGTGTGATTCCTCACTTTTTTTTAAAATTTTCAAGCTACACACCATGAGATTTTTTATCGATACAGCAGACCTAGACCAAATAAAAGAAGCCCACGATTTAGGCGTATTAGATGGCGTTACAACCAATCCTTCACTGATGGCCAAGTCAGGCATAACCGGGGCGAAAAATATTGAGGATCATTATAAAGCAATCTGCAGTATCGTAGATGGTGATGTCAGCGCTGAGGTGATCGCTACGGATTATCAGGGTATAATTTCGGAAGGAGAATACCTTGCTTCACTGGCGCCAAACATTGTAGTAAAGGTTCCAATGATTAAAGATGGCATCAAAGCCATCAGTTATTTTTCCAATAATGGTATCAAAACCAATTGCACATTGGTGTTTTCTTCCGGGCAGGCTATTCTGGCAGCCAAGGCGGGTGCCACATATATCTCTCCATTTGTAGGACGTGTAGATGACATCAACTGGGATGGCATTGCATTGATTGAAGAAATTGCAGAGATCTATGCTATTCAAGGTTACGATACAGAAATACTTGCTGCATCGATCAGAAGTTCAAAGCATATCGTTGAAGCTGCCATGGCAGGTGCTGATATAGCAACATGTCCTTTACATACAATTCTGGGATTATTGAAGCATCCATTGACAGATATTGGACTGGAGAAGTTTCTTGCAGATCATGCCAAAGGTAATAGCTAAGACAACTAGGAATTAATCAAAATGTTGGCAACGACATTTTTAGTGTATTGAATTAGGTTCACGTCACTATAAACGCCTTTAGTAGTTATATTCAAACAAACAATATAACTATGAAGACTTCCATACTTTTCCTTTCTGCCATTTTCATATTGAATATAGGCCATCTTAACAGCCAATGTAATCCATCTTCAGATGATGGGAAAAGCATTAGGTTCGAAAACAATCACAGAACATTTAAAACATATTATGGCGGTATACTTGAAAATGCTGCGGAATACCCAGGAGATCTTACGTATAATGATGGTATTGGAAATCCTATTTTCGATCTTGGTTACACCAAGTCAATTTGGATTGCAGGCACAGACCCTTCTGGTAATCTCAAAACATCTGCTGTAACATTTCGCGGTGATGTTTTAAATGATTTTGCCCCTGGTCCATTCAGCATTAACCCAGATGAGTCTGACGCTTACTGCAACTATTGGTACAGAACATGGAAGGTAGAAAAAGCAGATCTCAGTCTGTTAAAAGACCTATTTGATGCTAATCAATTGCTTGATCCTTCACAAGTTCCTGATGATATACTGGAATGGCCCGCTAAAGGAAACCCTTGGATTGATAATATCAGCATTGATCAGGATTTAGCACCTTTTAAGGACTTAAATAATGATGGTATTTATAATCCAATGGATGGTGATTCTCCTATAGTATATCAAGACACGCCCGAGTTTATCCCCTATGTTTTTGGATTTAGGGTATTTAATGACTACAAGTTGCATACAGCTACCAACAACATAGCAGTAGATGTTGAAGTGCATCACATGTTCTATCTACGTAATTGTCCAGATCTTGATCCGTCCAATCATTCAGTTTTCCATAAGTTGAGTATCACCAATAAAGGGACTTCAGATATTATCAACACGCGTATAGGTTTATTCGAGGACCAGGACCTGGGT
>JABDJE010000052.1 GCA_013002625.1 Saprospiraceae bacterium
ACCATCAGGTGATCCACACCAGAGTGAATATCCAGCAGCACCATGGAAGGGACGTGAATGGATTTCCGGATTTACCGGTTCTGCAGGCACGGCTGTTATAACGCTGAATCATGCTGGCGTATGGACAGACTCAAGATATTTTTTGCAGGCCGAAAGCGAGCTGGCAGACAGTGAATTTGAATTACATAAAATGTATAATCAGTTTTCACCAGGCTACATCAGCTGGTTGAGTGAAAATTTACCTGAAGGGTCAAAAGTAGCCATCGATGGGCCATTGTTCTCACTGAATGAAAAGCGCAAATTTGAATCAATGCTATCAAAGCGTAACATAAGCCTGATTATTACTGATGACGTGATTGATGAGGTGTGGGAAGACAGACCAGCAGTACCTCTTGAGGCGGTGTTTGAACATGATGTTCGGTTTGCCGGTAAATCAAGGGCTGAGAAATTAGCGGAAGTAAGGGCCGTTATGAGCAAGCATCATGCAACACATCATTTGATTAGCACTTTGGATGATATTGGATGGTTGCTGAATTTGCGAGGATATGATGTTGAGTTCAACCCGGTATTTGTGGCATATTGTGTTGTGAGCCTTGATTCTGTAGAGTTATTTGTTGATGCTTCAAAATTGACGGAGGAACTGGCTGGAAAACTTCGCCAGGATAATATTCGTATACATCCTTATTCGAACATATATAGCTTTTTAAATACTTATACGTCTGAATGTAAGATGCTTGTAGATAATTCCAGCATTAGTATCAAACTTTATGAAAGTCTGAAGCAGGCACAGCGTATTTCTGGCCCAGCCATATGCAGGGATCTCAAAGCCATTAAAAACGAAATCGAAATTGAACATTTCAGAAAAGTTATGATCAAGGATGGTGTCGCATTAACGCATGCATTTAAATGGCTGGAAGATACATTGGACGAAAGAACCGTAACTGAATATGAATTTTTCAGTAAACTGGCGGAGTGCAGAAGCAAGCAAGCGTATTATTATGGAGAGAGTTTCGCCGCAATAATAGGATATAAAGGGAATGGTGCCATTATTCATTATAGGCCACAGCCCGACTCATCAGCTGAGATTAAAAAGGAAGGGATACTGCTCGCCGATTCAGGGGGACAATATTATGACGGCACAACAGATATAACCCGAACAATCACATTTACGCCCCCTTCAGCAGAAGAAAAAAACGCCTATACACGTGTTCTAAAAGGCCATATTGGATTATCAAGGGCACAGTTCCCTGAAGGCACCAATGGCGCCCAATTGGATACTTATGCAAGACAACACTTATGGGAAGATGGTTTAAATTACCTGCACGGCACGGGACATGGCGTAGGATTCTTTATGAATGTCCATGAACCCCCTCAGGGGTTTGCACCAGGAAGCTCTCAAAGAGCTACAACAGTGCATAAAGTCGGGATGGTAAGTTCTAATGAACCAGGGTATTATAAGGAAGGACATTATGGCATAAGAATCGAGAACCTGATCGTTGTTGAAGAAGCCAGCAAAGAAGGTTTTTTGCAATTTGAGACGATTACAATGTTTCCGATCGATACACAATTGATTGACAGGTCATTGATGACAGCAGATGAAATAAACTGGCTAAACAATTACCATAAGGAGGTGTTTGACAAGTTAAGTCCGCAACTGGACGAAGAACATAAAAATTGGTTGGCAAGAAAATGTGAGTCTATATAAAGTATATCTATAAGATTTTCATTTTCTTTGTCGCAGAAATAAAACAAATAATTTCATGTCAGAAGGCGCAGGTCACAATTGGGGAAAGAAAGGAGCATGTTTAGGACAATTTTTAATTGCATTCCTACTCTTCGTAATCCTTCTCATATGGGTTTATGGTAAAAACCAGGCGGGTTTAAATTAATACCGACCCAAACCCAAGTTTCTTATAATTCAATCTTGTAATTTACCCATTAGGCAAGGTATAGTCACATTGTGCTATACATCGAAATGTGTCATATCCACAAAAGCCTGAATTCGATCTCTTATTTCCTGAATATCCAGATTTTTCATTTTACCTAAAGAGAACTCTTCCACACAAAATGACGCCATTGCAGATCCATAAATGACAGCGCGTTTTAAATTCTCAAAACTGATATCATCTGTTTGAGCTAGATATCCAATAAAGCCGCCGGCAAAAGTGTCGCCGGCCCCAGTAGGATCTTTAACAATAGCAAGAGGTAAAGCAGGTGCGTAGAACATTTGATCTTTTGACATTAAAAGTGCGCCATGTTCACCTTTCTTAATAACCAGGTATTTAGGGCCCATTTCAAAAATCTTCTTAGCAGCATTTACCAGTGAATATTCACCTGATAGCTGGCGTGCTTCCTCATCGTTTATTGTGAGCACATCGACACGAGAGATGGCCTTTTTAAGGTTTTCTAAAGCAATGTCCATCCAGAAATTCATCGTATCCAGCACGATAAGTTTAGGTGATTTTAATTGATCGATTACTCGATTTTGAATTTCAGGCGTGAGATTACCCAACATTACATACTTACTGTCATAGTAACTTTCAGGTAATTCCGGGTCGAAATCATCCAGGACATTTAAGTCTGTCGTAAGTGTATCCCTTTGGTTCATGTTTTCATGATACCGGCCAGCCCAAAAGAAAGTCTTGCCATCCTGTATAACCTTCAAGCCATCCATGTTGACACCCCGGGATTCCAACAGTTTGATTTCATCCTGTGGAAAATCACCACCTACAATTGAAGTCAAACGAATATCGCTTACAAAGTAAGATGCCGCCCACGAGATATAGGTACATGCACCACCAATTACTTTTTCAACCTTTCCAAAGGGTGTCTCAATATCATCGAATGCTACTGTTCCAACTGTTAATACACTCATGCTTAGATTTTGTGTGGCAAATGTAAATATTCTATGTGGTAAGTTCTACAATACCTCATTCGGAGATATTTTCATTTTTTTTTCAGAATTACCAACCCTTTTCATTTTGCATCCGATATATATAGTGAGCGCTCAAATATTACTTAACAAACAACAAAAAAATATTTGACATGAAAATTCTAAAATTATTATGCATCGGTTTATTCGTAGTACTAACATCTTGTGGAGACGATAATGAAACAATTACAACTGAAGATCAAATGAGTCAATTCGAAGGTACATGGAAAGGAATCTTTGATTGCTCAGGACCCCTCGGAGAAAATGAGGAGCAATTTGAAATCACATTAACAAATACTCAAGACAATGAATTCATTTTTATCGCTGAAGACGACTTGTCAGCAACCGTTTATTATGTTGAGGATCGCATAGTTTTTGACAATGTACTATTCAATGAGGGTCAGGGTTACGATGAAATGAGATTAGATGGCTATATTTCCATAAGAGACACAGATCAATTAACATTCATATTTGAACATGAGGTAGATGACGATGGAATAAGTAATTGTGAAGTCTATCTTGATAGAATCAACTAATGAATACTTTTATTGCCTTAGGGAAGGAGGTGATTCAGAGAACGATACAAATTAAAGCGTTGAACATCGATATAGAATATACAATTGCTAAATGCCTGGAAGATAATCGCAGTGCACAACAAGCTTTGTACAACTATACATACAACCACTTATTGAATGCAGTCAAGAGATATGTGTCAGACGGCCAGGATGTAAACTGGGTTTTTAATAATGGTATGCTCAAGGTGTTCAACGCTTTAAAAAAGTATAAAAAGAACACCAATTATCTTGGATTTGCCCGTACAATTCTTGTCAGAAGCAGTATAGATTTCCTTAGAAGCTCGATTCAGGCAAATTCGATAATGCGACCACTTGAAGTAACATTTGATAAAGAAGCAGATGAAGGTCTTGAAGGTGCTCTCAATAAATTAGAAGCAGAGGATGTTATGTCATTAATCCAGATGTTACCAGATAAGGAAAGATTAATTTTTTCAATGTATGAAATTGATGGATTTACGCACAAAGACATCCAAAAGCATACAGGAATAAATAAAAACACAAGTAAATGGTTGCTTGCGAAAGCAAAGAAGGAATTGCGGACGAAAATTTTTTCACACTATAATTACAAACATTCTTAACATGGATTTCAGAGATAAAATCAATAATCTTAAAGCGGATCCAGCTCAGGGAGCGTGGCAAGAAATGTCCACCATGTTGGATCAAAATAAACCATCTAAAGGGATATCAAAATTCTGGGTGTTTGTTATAATAATCTTATTCTTTGCCGCTTCAATAATTGCATCATTTGCTTTAATTAATAATTCTAAAAAAGACAATAGCCAATTTAAAGAACAAACCAACATTAGTGAGCAAAGCCAATTAAAGCAGGATGGAAAAACAAGCTGGGTAGAAAATAGCAATTCATCAAAAACAGAAGAAGAGTCATCAAGGGTAACAACGGATCAGCACTCTGTTGACAAACTGAGCTTAAGTCAAACGGACGGAATCAATTCCACTAACGATATTAAGCACATAGAGAACAAAGCTGTTCATGAACAAGTCATCAATGCCCAAGCTATATCTGCTAAAGATATAAATAATGACAAGCCTCAACAGAATTCGGGCAATTCCAGGGAGGATTCAATGGATCTTAAGAATGCGAATAACAGTAGCAGTTCATCACAAGATTTATTGGGGCAAGGAACTGCGGATTCAAAAATTGAAAACAACATAGGAAGGAATAATTTGGTTGAGGGCTCCAGCCCAGGCATTTCAGATTCTAAATCTGTGCTTGATGCAGAAAGTAGTAATGTAAATCATGAAAATGACCTTGAGAGAAGTAATGCACAAGCAACTCGAATTACGCAACTTTCAGAAGTAGAATTCATCGGAATGACTCCGATAAGTCTTTTAACAAGCAACAATACAGATGCACTTGTCTTAGGTGCTAAATTTGATCAAGCCAGACTAATCAACGTTGTAAACCTAGGTAAAAATATCATGGATTTTGGTTTTACCTATGGTGGAGCGGATGGCGTTTCTCCGATAGTGCATTATCGTGCCGGTTACAGAAGGGTCTTAACACCAGATTGGGCTATAGGCGTGCGATTTGGTTTAGTCCGTGGCAATAAGAAAGCAAAGGACATTTCATTGATTAACATTGAGCAGATTCCTTCTTTTATTGAAGCGTACAATTCAATTGCACAAGGGGCAGATGAAAACACGCGCGTGGAGTACACTGATATGACGACATATTCGATACAGGTATTCCGTCATCTTCTCCAAAAAAACAAGGTGAATTTGTGGGCAGGTATTGGTCCACGATACAGCCGTATTTCGCAACAACGTATTATCTCAATTTATTTTGACGATGGCTTTGTCTCTGAGATAGAAGCTGAACAGAAAAATTACAATAGCATTGATCTTGAATTTTCAATAGAGATGGAAGTGAGTTTACAACCTAACTTTAAAATGACTGGAATATTTAATGCTGCGCCTGGATTAGCTTATTATTCCATTGGAATAGGCAGCAAGGTTTATTTTTGATTGAAGAGCTCTAATTGCTCATTCTCGGGCAATAATCTGAAGGACATCCTGTGGATTGCCGAAGGACCCAATTCCTGAATGCCCATTCTGTGGGCCTTGGTTGGGTATCCCATATTGCTGTCCCATCCATATCCTGGATATTGAGCATCCATTTGTATCATATAACGGTCCCTGGACACCTTAGCCAAGATAGAGGCCGCTGCAATAGACAGAAATTTATCATCCCCCTTGATGATGCACTCGAAAGGAATCTTTTTGTAGGGTTTAAATCTATTGCCATCAACCAGAATAAGTTCAGGTTCTTTTTTAAGCGCATCCAATGCGCGATGCATGGCAAGGAAGGAAGCATTCAATATATTTATTTCATCGATTTCTGCAGGTGAAACCTGTTGAATACTATATTCAATGGCTTCTTTTTGGATATCTTCAAACAATTGATCTCTCTGGTGCGCTGATAACTTTTTTGAATCTCTAAGAAATGGATGCGTATAGTTTTTCTCCAATATAACAGCTGCCGCAAACACCGGCCCAGCAAGGCATCCACGGCCTGCTTCATCACATCCGGCTTCGAGTTTATCACGTGTAAATGAAGATTGTAACATTCTAGAATTAAATTAACGGCAAATTTTTAAGCAAAACTAAAATCCGGATGTTATAAAGGCATGTCATTTGACTTTTTCTACAAATATCGACGCGGTCTCATTGCATTGTTTGTATTGCTGACCATTGGAAGTGCATTTCTTTTGCCCCAAGTAAAATTCAATTTCAGCTTTGAGCAATTCTTCCCGCAGGGTGATAAAGATCTCGAGTTCTTCCAGAATTTTGTAAATGAATTTGAAACAGACGATAACTTTTTACTCATTGCACTTGAGCATGAAGATGGTGTTTTCGATAGTACTTTTCTTGAAAATGTAAGGGCATTTTCCCTCGAGTGCAAAGCTTTGGAAGAAGTCAGATCTGTGCAGGCATTACCCTTGTTTCGATATCCTGTCATGACGCCTTTTGGCCCCAACTCTGTAGCTGCTTTACACTGGGATGATGAAGAACGGCTTCTACAGGACAGCATAAGATTGATGTCTGACGAGCGCGTACGCTTTAATCTGTTGAATAAGGACGGCACAGCAACCGCAGTTGTACTCAAGACGATTGATGGCATGCAAATCGAAGCGTCAAAATCATTCATGAAAGCAATCAATTCGGCGCTTGAAAAACATGAACTGGATCAATATTATATGTTAGGCCGCGCCTACTTCCAGACTGAGTTGTCCGCGATGCAATTCAGAGAGATAATGGTTTCTACTATTATATCAGGTTTTTTAATCTCCCTGATCATGATTGTTCTCTACAAGAAACCCTGGAGTATTTTTGTTGCGCTCAGTTCAATCGGTGTCGGACTTGTATTGTTTTTGGGATTGTTGACCTTGCTTGACAGGGAGCTTACAATTATGGCAGCACTTTACCCGGTGCTTATGTTGATAGTGGGAACAAGTGATGTCGTGCACATTATGACCAAGTATTTCGATGAGTTAAAGAAGGGGTTTCAGCGTAAAGCAGCTATTCTGACAACAATCAAGCAAATTGGCTTGGCAACCTTATTAACCTCACTGACTACTGCGGCGGGCTTTGCGACCTTACTCAGTTCGAGAATTGGTCCGATAAGAGACTTTGGGGTCAACTCCGCAATCGGCGTGGTCTTGGCTTTTATCGTTGTGATACTTTTTACCTGTCCAATGCTTACTTTGTTTTCCAAATCCCAATTGGTTCCTGAAGATGTTTCAAAAGACAAATGGCCAGGCTGGATGCTTCAGTTTTACGAATGGACAAACAGAAATCGACGAGAGGTATTCATTGCTTTCATGGCCTTTCTTGTCTTATCGGCATGGGGCATTTCAATGATTCATACGAACTATGCCATAGAAGAAAATCTTCCGCGAGGCCAAAAAATTACGGAAGACTTCCAGTATTTCGAAAATGAGTTTGCCGGATTCAGACCGCTAGAAATTGCAGTCTTTATTGGAGAAGATTATGAAGTATATGACTATGAAGTGTTGAGATCGATTCATGAATTGCAGGAGTATATATTATCCAAGGAAGAAATTCAAACAGCATTTTCACTATCCACCTTGGTCAAGAGCATTAACCAGATGAACAATTCCAATCGTTCAGAAGCGTATGTATTTCCCGAAAGGGAAGCCTATCCAAAGGTGCGTCGGTTGATGAATAGAACTAAAATGTCGGGCCTAGATTTGCTGATTAGCAAAGACAGAAGAAAGACCAGGATCAGCAGCAAGATAAAAGATATTGGTTCGGAAAATATTGGGGTTCTCGGAGATGATATCGATGGGTGGATTGCTGCCAATATTGACAGCAGTGTAGTTCAATTCAAGCAAACAGGAACCGGTATTATTCTGGATAAAAATTCGGAATTTGTCCGTGAGAGTTTATTATCTGGATTAGGCATTGCATTGCTTATTGTAAGTGTACTCATGGGCTTATTGTTCAGGCGATTCAAGGTATTGCTTCTCGCACTTATTCCTAACATCATTCCATTGCTTTTTGCTGCGGCCCTGCTGGGGTATTTTAATGTAGCCCTTGAGGCAGGCATCTCGATTGTTTTTGCCATCATTTTTGGTATAGCAGTGGATGACACCATCCATTTTTTAAGCAAGTATAAATTGGCTATGGATGAATTGAAGGACAGAGAAGCGGCGCTTTTGGTGAGTTATAAGGAAGCGGGCAAGGCCATCGTTTTCACATCGATTATCTTGTTCTTTGGTTTTCTGGTGTTGCTGTTTTCTTCACACCCGCCGAGTGTAACTATTGGAGCATTGATTTCTGTCACCTTGCTCAGTGCCTTGATTGCTGACCTGACCATATTACCTGTGCTAATTCGATTTTTTAAAATTTAATCAGTAGTCCACATTGCGCTCCCAATAATTCTGATCTTCAATTTCTTCAATAATTTGAAGATAATTCATGTAGCGCAATTCACTGATTTCACCATTTTCTATGCCCTCTTTAACGGCACAGTGCGGTTCATTCCTGTGTGTGCAATCTGCAAATCGACATTCAGAGGATGCTTCAAAGAATTCACGGAAATTGTGTGCGACATCCTGTACCTCAAGGTGGTTGTAGCTTAAGGTTTTGATACCTGGAGTATCTATAATCCTGGTGGTATCATCGAGCGTAAACATTTCTGCAAAAGTGGTTGTATGCTGACCCTTACCTGAAAAGTCAGATAGGTCCTTGGTTTTCAGGTTTAAATCCGGTAAGAGTATATTTATGATCGAAGATTTACCTACTCCGGATTGCCCACTCAAGAGACTGGTTTTTCCTTTGATTATTTTTTTCAGATTCACAAATCCTTTTTCTTCCATTGCTGAAATCAAATGGCATTTGTATCCAATTTTTTCATACAATTCTTTAAGCAAGGCAAATACTGCCAGATCATCCTCCTGGTATAAATCTCCTTTATTGAATAAAATATGTACCGGAATATTATAGGGCTCCGTCATGAGAATAAATCGATCGATAAAACCCTGTTTGAGCATGGGTTCCTTGATGGTAACAATGAGTAGGGCCTGATCAATATTGGCTGCAATAATGTGCAGGAAATGTTTCTTACGCGGTGATTGCCGGATTACATAGTTTGTCCTGTTTTCTATGGACTTGATGATGCCGTTTTCATCGTGAGATTCCCGTTCGATCAGCACATGATCTCCAACCGCCACTGGATTGGTGAGTTTTTTTCCGTCCAATCTAAACTTGCCAATCATCCGGCATGGCAGGGTAGACCCATCTTCAAGCTGTACATCATACCAACTTCCTGTTGATCTGATGATAAGACCCTTTTCTAATTCTTGCTTAGCTTTTTCGGCGCCTTCCATATAATTAGGATATTGTTTTTACGGCGTGAACAGCTGAGGATAAATCAAACATAAGATTTGGGTCCTTTTCAATAGCGTTTCCGACTACGATAATATCTGCACCTGCTTGTGCAATTTTTTCAGCATAAGCGGCTGATTTTATCCCACCTCCAACTATAAGTGGAATGGAAATATGTTGTTTAACAGCCGATACCATGTCTATTGGGACAGGTTTTTTTGCACCGCTGCCCGCTTCAAGATAAATGCAACGCAAGTTTAGCATTTCACCGGCCAGTGCAGTTGCTACAGCAATGTTGATTTGGCTCCTTGGAATAGGCTGAGTCTGAGACATATACTGAACAGCACTGCTTGTGCCTCCGTTGACCAAAATATAACCGGTGGATAGGATTTCAAGGTTGGATTTATATAACATGGGAGCAGCCTCTACATGTTTGCCGATAAGTAAATCTGCATTTCGTCCTGAAATAAGGGATAACAATAAGATGGCATCAGCCTGGTCATGAATTTGGATGATGCTTCCAGGAAAAATGACAATAGGCGCATTTAAACCGGATTTAAGAATTTCAAGTCTTGTATAGGTGGGCCCATTGAGGACATAACTACCTCCAATAAATACCTGGTCAATATTGGCGTCATTGCATTGCGTAATAAAACTGTCAATGTTTTGATTATTCAGCTTGTCAGGGTCCAATAGAACGGCTAAACCCGTTGTGCCCGACGACTTAAAATTATTTAATTGATCCAGTATCATCATGGCGTTAAAGATAGTTGATCAATTGTGAAATGGAAAGGGATAGCTTCAATAGAAACTATCCCTTCTTTTTTATTTGAGAATGATTTATTCAGACGCCGCAGCTCTGGATTGCGCAATAGCTAAGCCAAATCCGATTGGGATCAATGCCATAGTGATGAAGTAATAATCACTTCCAGGTAGTGAAACGGTAGGCATAAGTGTGTTCACTACTACATCGATTAAAATTGGAACCAAACCAATAATAACTGCCCAAAACATGAGGCCTAGTTTATTATTGTTTCTGGTCTCTTCATCTGCTTGTTTGTATTTTTTAACGATAGCCAGTATAGCCCAGCCAAAATAGAACAAGATGAAAAACATGACGAGATAGTCCACAAAGGTATTTAAGCCACTTGTTGAATCCGGATCCATAATGGTTAAAATGATGAAGAAAACAGCTAATAAAATCGCGGGCACGAATAAAATTTTAGTTGCGTTTGATTTATTTGTGAAGGAGGACTTAGGGCTGTGGTAAAGTATCGCACCTACTAAGAATGCAAATGCAAGTAAGACTAAACTTAAGCTCACAGAACCCATAATATCCCTCATGGCTTCACTTTCCAGGTAAGGTCTGCCCATGAAAGATTGTCCGAAACCTATTCCGAAAAGTGCAAAGTAGAGTGCAGCCTGACTTTTCTTTTTCATTATGGCCCAAACACCCATGATAAGGAATATCAAGCCTATTAACCATCCTACTCTGTTAAGCAGATCATCATTTTTAGGCATCGAAGCATAAGTGATGTCATAAGTCATTTCAACACCATCCCGACTGACGCCAAGTGCCCTGGTATCTCCCACTTTTGTTCTAGGTCGATTATTCCAGGTATCTGCATCTCTTACATCTTTTCCATCAATTGTTAAGATTTGATCACCCACTTGCATACCAGCTTCTGAAGCTGGACTGTTTTCATCCACTTTCGTGACAGTAAAGTCATTTGAATTGTAGCCATCGTAGGTATAATTCTTAATGTCGAGATAGCCCATAAATCCGAGCACAAGGAAAATTGCGGCCAAAGCATACACGAGATTTGTGTATGCCGATTTGTTAGCATTCATGTTAATTGGTTTTTTGTTTTGTATTTAGTTATTATCATGTATAAAGTACTGATTTTAAGTGAGATAGAAGAATGCTTTAAGTTATTTTATAAATTTTGTGACAAGTCGGCTTGATGACAGAACAAATTGAGGTGACAAGCGTTTATGCTATATCAAAACAAATAAAACAATGAAAAATATTTTTGTCTTAGCATGCTTGGCCTTAGCTTTCACATTCACATCTTGTAGTGATGATGAGACACCTGGAGGAGGTGGTGGAAACAATAACATTACAGGTACCATTTGGTCGGGTGCAAAAATTACATTTACCAAAGCCAATGGTTCTGATCCCAGCGATCCCGCAAACCAGGATCGTATCACTGACAATGTAATTATAACAAGGGACAACAGTGGCGGTCAAATTTATAATGTTGCTTCAGAAACCAGCGCCAATAAAAATTCAAGTCCAGCAGGTACAAGGTGGGCATTGGGTAGAACTTCAAATGTGGAAAACCTTACTTTTTCCACCTTCAGGGGTACGATTGAACCCAAGGACGTTGTTGGAGAAGATATGGTAATGCACCTTGTTGATGATGATATATATGTAGACATTAAGTTCGTTAGCTGGACTCAAGGCAAACAAGGTGGATTTTCCTACGAAAGATCTACTGAATAAGAAATCTTCATTGTCAGATTTGATAATGAAAACAAATACATAGTTATTATATAGTTGCAGAAATTAAAGCCTCCGTTTGGGGGCTTTTTTTTATAACATGGATTTCAAATCATCCAAAGTATTTGCGTCTTCAGCAGTTTTGTCTTTCCGCCACCTTTTTATTCGTGGAAATCGGGTAGCAACACCACTTTTATGTCTTTTCGAGTTTGCCAATCCTTCAAACGCCAATTCAAAAACGAGTTTTGGCTCCACCATCCTTACAGGGCCAAATCGCTCAAGTGTATGTTGGCGAACATAGCGGTCTACTTCCTGAAATTCCTTGTCCGTTAATCCGGAATAGGCTTTTGCAAAAGTGACCAGTTGGCCATCTTCCCACAATCCAAATGTATAATCTGTATAAAGATTTGCACGTCGGCCATGTCCTCTTGTGGCGTAGGTAAGGACAGCATCAATGGTGTAGGGTTCTATTTTCCATTTCCACATATCGCCCTTCACACGCCCCTGTTTATAGCTGCTGTCTTTTTTCTTAAGCATGATTCCTTCAACTTTTCTGGTCCTGGATGTTGATCTTGTTTTTGCAAGTGCTTCCCAACTTTCAAACGCAATGGTTGGTGATAGCATCAACGAAGAATGATTTAGTTTTGGAACAATTGTCTCCAGCACTTTCCTTCTTTTTGTGAATGATGAATTCCGTATGTCTTCACCATTGTGCTCCAATATATCGTAGGCCATAAAGATTACGGGAATGTCATTAAGTAATTTAGCCCCAACTGATTTTCGTCCAATCCTTTTTTGCATGGCCTGAAAGTCAAGGGGTAAATTGTCCTTGTAAGCGAGGATTTCACCATCCAGCACGATACCATCAGGTAAGAAGGATACAAGTGCTTCAATTTCAGGATATTTTTCAGTCACCAATTCTTCTCCTCTGGACCAGAGAAAGATGTCACCTTGCCTTTTAATAAGTTGACCCCTGATACCGTCCCACTTCCATTCTGCCGTCCAATCTTCAGGTGGACCGATATTTTGAATATCATCTTCTATGGCATAAGCCAGATAAAATGGATAGGGTAAAGAAGCGTTGCTATTTTCCGAAGGGGACAGAATGAGGTCTTCAAAGGAATCTGTGGCAGGGTCCCAATTTCCCATAATTCTGTGCGCAAGAATTTTATCATCGATGCCTGTAGCTTTTGACAATGCCTTGGTCATCAGTTTCTGACTGATTCCAATTCTAAAGCCGCCGGTTATTAACTTATTAAATACAAATCGGCCATAAAAATCGAGCTCTTGCCAACAAGATTGAATAATTGGTTTTTTCGCATCGTCTTCAAGTTCCTTTAATTGAATAATCAAAGAAATGTAATCCGTTAAGCTTTTTGAGTTTGAAGTACTTTCTTGTTTGATGAGCAAGGCTATAGTTTCTGCCAGGTCACCCACAATATAGTAGGACTCCTCGAACAGCCAGAGATCAATTCCAGCCAATTCTGAGGCCCATTGTCTCAGCAAAGTTGTATTGACAGGTCTTTTAGGACGACGATGAGATAGTAAAGCGATCGCCCAAAGCTTATCTCTATCAGAAGCCTGTTGGAAATATTCTGCCAATGCCTTAATCTTTGCAGTAGTCTTATTCGTTTCGTCAACCTTCCTTATTAATTGTGCAAAGTCTTTCATTCAGCTTCTTCAATATTATCGGCTTTTTCTCCATCAGCCGTTTCTGTTGAAAACTCAGTTTTTTCAGTTCTGGCATTCCATCCTTTACTGTTGAGATACTGCGCAAAAACATCTGTATAGCCATGGGTGGTAATGACATTTTCACATTCAGTAGCTTTTATTGCTTCCAGCAAACCCGGCCAATCTGCATGATCGGATACAACAAATCCTGTATCGGCTGCACGTCTTCTCTTAATGCCTCTGACATTCATCCAGCCAGAAGCAAAAGCAAGGCTAAAGGGTTTGAATCGTCTCATCCAGAGAGAGTTTACTGCAGAAGAAGGTGCCAGAATGATGTTCCCTTTTATAAGTGATTTTTGAGTCGCGGTGGTAATCCGTGTCGTCTTAGCAAGATTAATGCCTTGGCCTCTGATAACTTTATTCGTGTTTTCTATAGCACCATGCGTGAATATCTGTCCTATTGTTGGGTCTAAGTGATGCATTAATCTTTGGGCTTTACCGAGTGCATAGGCGATCAAAATTGAGGTGACACCTTCTGATTTGTTTTTTGACCACCATTCGTTTATTTTTTGGTATGTGTCAAATTGATCCGGCCAGGTATATATTGGAAGGCCAAAAGTACATTCGGTGATAAAAGTATGGCATTTGACAGGCTCAAAAGACCCAGAAATACCATCATTTTCTACTTTATAATCACCTGAAACGACCCAGATTTCACCCTTGTGTTCCACACGTATTTGAGAAGAACCTATAATATGACCGGCGGGATGAAATGAAAACTTAACATTGTTGACCTTGATGGTTTCACCATATGATATCCCCATGATATTGATATCCCCCAAGCGGTATTGAATGACGGGCACAGCATCCTTTTGAGCAATATATTGCTGATGTCCCCATCGGGCATGGTCCGAATGTCCATGGGTTATAAATGCTTTGGTAACTGGCTTCCATGGATCGATGTATACATCAGCGGCGGCACAATAGATTCCTTTGTCGGTGAAGGTCAGTAAGGACATAGACATTAAACGTAATATCTATTTAGGAGTTTTGCAAGAAGCTGTAGAATTGAAAAACTAAATAAAACACCAATATAAATTTGAGGAAGATAAATGTTGTGCGCAGCAAAATTAATTTCCCTAACCTATGATACTGACCAACCAGGATGAACGCCAGTGTCCTGGGACTTGTCACCCTAAGTGGCAAAATATATCACCAAGGACAAGCCAGTAGTTCTTAAATAGTGATTTTTGATTTACCAAATAAAATATTTGCTGTATATTACTACTGTGACTCTGATGTCACCTACAAATCAGAGGAGTAGTTATTAACTAAATACAAGTGAGGCACTGTCAGAAATGGGAGTGCTTTTTTATTTAGTAGATTTTGATCCTAAATTTTATAGGAAAAAATGC
The DNA here is from genome assembly GCA_013002625.1 of Saprospiraceae bacterium. GTDB lineage: Bacteria > Bacteroidota > Bacteroidia > Chitinophagales > Saprospiraceae > RFSX01. Next base: position 14,968 of record JABDJE010000052.1, read on the forward strand.
CTATTTCGAAAAACCTAAAATAAAAAAAGCCGGAACCAAAGGCTCCGACTTTTCAAACAATATAAACCGGTGTCAGCTCTTATAACTTAACCATTTTATGTGTCGTTGTCTGTATCTCATTGCTGAGATTGATATAATAGATTCCAGGCGTTAAATCCTGAATATTAATTCTCATATTTTCCTGAGTGATAAAAGATTTCACCAATTGACCGTTGGTATTTATAATTCTGACAGCGGTATCCTTATTATCCCAGTCAGCTTGTACATCCACATAGGCATTTGCTGGATTAGGTATAATTGTAAAACCAGCCAATTCGGGTGAAATAAACTCTGTGGATGTAGAGATAGGGCATTCAAGTGATTTGATAATCTGCCCTCTAATTTCACCAGCGGGATTGTCGTCTGTATGAACATTTATGTAGACATTGCCTTCTCTAATTGGCGATGCAATATTCGTGTTAAAGTCATCGCTTGTATAGTAAAAGAAGACGCCACCGTTATTAAGGTATGTACCCAAATTTAAAATGACCGGACCATCTTCATCCATAGCTGCCTCATGTAAGTGAACGCCTATTATTGGTCCACTCAACCCTGAGGCTACGGCCATTAAATGGATATTCTTTCCCTTACGATCAAGACTTACGATTCCACCTCCATTTGCAGTTGTTGCATTTATAACTGCACCAGTCTCTTGCTCCTGGCAAATACTATAATTATATGCATCACGCGTAAGCGGGTATACTTGTGCTCTGATTTCTCCATCAGGGAAATCAGCCGTGTGTACATTAAGGTAAACACCACCACTTAAGAAAGCAGTTAGCTGCTCTGCATCAAAGTCAGAAGTACTAAATTGAATATTACCATCGACCACTGCGTCTGACACATTCACCCATACACCGCCGTTGGCTCCCTGCTCGCCTAGATGCAAATGTGCCGCTGCTATGTCTCCACTTAAGTCATCGGTTACAGCCCATACGGTAAGCATACTTCTATCCGGACTTAAGTTGATCGCCGTCAATCCTAAGCCAGGCGTTATATTGGCAGGTACACTTTGTTCTCCTGCAATCCAACCGTCTGCGGTAATACCGCTCCATTCATTCAATTGTGCTCTTATCTCACCACCAGGATTATTTTCTGTATGGATGTTCAAGTAAATATTACCTGCTTTTAAATCATCTATAAATGACGACACATCTACTGAACCCGTAATGGATTGTCCATTGACCATGGATGACAGATCAGCTACAACACCCCCGTTCTCTCCTTCAACAGCCATGTGCAAGTGTGCACCGATGACATGTGAGCTGAGGTCTTTGAAATATGCATTTATTTCTAAGGTATTCAGAACCTGTGTAAGATTTGCTGTTATCAAGCCTATGGCATTTGTCTGAACAGCAGGGACTTCCTGATCACCTGTAATCCAGTTTACATAACTTAAATCTTTTTCAAGCAAAACCTGTGCTCTCAATTCGCCATCGGGGAAAGCATCTGTATGTACGTTGATGTAAATGTTGCCTGCCATTAACATATCCAGTAACTCTGGTGAAATGTCAATTTCTGTACTGATTCTATTCGAAATAAAATCATCAGTCAGGTTTACGACTACACCACCATTGTCACCGGCTGGCGCTTCATGAAGGTGAACACCTGCAAAATTACCGGTCAAACCATTTACCGAAAGGTTAACAGTTGCCCTGTCCATAGTTGTGTTCAATAGTATACCAACAACGCCTGTGGCATCGGTTTGAACTGAAGGCACTTCCTGACCTCCTGACAGACGACCTGTGAATAACAAGCGACCATCAAATTGAGGATTAAATGGTGTGAAATCACCTGATGTACGTGTGCTGCTTAAATAAACGGCCGAGGCACCAGCATAATTTTCAGACATAACAGGAACATGATTCACTCTTCCGTCAGAAATGTCAAACGCGAGTATTTTACCACCAGCATTGGCACGTTCTGCTACAAATACAGTAGTGGTTGATGGATCAATGGCACAGTCGACAGGATTACCTAATTCTGATACATCACCTTCCAATCTGGTTTGTTCATCTGCAGAAATCATATTGTCACTGATTGCACTGCTGAAGTCATTGACGACAACAATGGCACCATCGGTTGCTGAAGAAGCGGCGCCCACATCGGTAAGGACCATAAGGTCGCTTTGAGCATTGTAATCCAATCCGTGTGTGCGTACCAGTCCTTCGACTGTAGCCCGACCGCTGGTCATTAAACTTCCAGAAGTTTGACTAAATATATCATCATACCATGCAATATCGCTTGAGTTGTCAACTATGGCCCATAGTCTGTCACCTTGAAGTTGTATTCCCCAAAGGTTGATATCCACATCAAAGCTGGATTCCAATTCAAGACCTGATTCCGTAAGCGTATAGACGACTAATTTGTTCTGTTGGCCATTGGCATCATTGGCATCCTGTGCCACAATAATACGGCCTTGTCCAGCAGTTAATTCTCGTCCATTTGTAAAATCACTTGAGGAACTCAAAGCCAGATTTGGAATAAGACCATCAACAATCGATTCCAGTGTATTGCTGTATACATCTACACGATTCATACTACGATTCACCTGGAAAACTCTATCGGATTCTTTGTCAAAATATATCCCATCGGCATCTGTTCCAACAACTGGGAATGTATAGAGATTATTCTCACCAGAATAGCCAAGGTCCAATACTCCCATATTTCCTTGGGTATTAGAACTTACAAAAAGTTGTGCTCTTGATGGATATTCTTCAACAAGAGTTGATGTTCTTAAATAATCACCTCTGATTTCACCACCCGGGAAATCTGTTGTATGCACATTCATGTATACGCCATCTGTTCTAAAGGCCACGGCAGCGTCGCCCATATCCATCCAATAACCAAATGCAGCATTACCTTCAATAAAGAAAGGTGTAATGTCGAACAATACATCGCCGTTTACGCCAGCGCCACCTTCATGAAAATGAGCAGCCTGGAAGGTGCTGTTCAAACTATCGATAACGACCATAAAATGGCCATTGC
>JABDJE010000055.1 GCA_013002625.1 Saprospiraceae bacterium
CTTCCTGAAGCACAAGTCGATCGATTTATGCTAAAGGTAAATATTGACTATCCCGGCATGGATGAAGAACGTCAAATCATAAGACGTGTTCTAAGCGGCGAAACAATGCAAACGATCAAAGCAGTGGTTAAGCCTGAAGCATTGATCAAAGCACGTCAGGTTGTCAAGAAGATTTACATGGACGAAAAAATTGAACAATATATACTCGACATCGTCTTTGCGACGCGTAATCCTGAAAATTATGGTTTAGCTGAACTTAAACCATTAATTAATTTTGGAGGATCCCCACGTGCTAGTATTAATTTGGCCAAAGCGTCCAAAGCACTGGCGTTTTTAAGACGAAGAGGATATGTAATTCCTGAAGATGTCCGCTATGTGTGTAATAATGTTTTACAACATAGAATAGGACTGACTTACGAAGCAGAAGCGGAAAATATAAACCAAGTAGATATCATCACCAAAATTTTAAATGCCGTTGTTGTTCCCTAACAATACGCTAAATCTTGATGATGGAAACGAGTGAATTACTTAAAAAAGTACGCAAAATTGAGATCAAAACTAAAGGTCTCAGTAAGCACATCTTCTCCGGAGAATACCACAGTGCTTTTAAAGGTAGAGGCATGTCATTTTCGGAAGTCAGAGAATATCAGTACGGAGATGATATTAGAAATATAGACTGGAATGTCACCGCTCGAGCCAATCAACCATATGTCAAGATCTATGAAGAAGAGCGAGAGTTAACCGTCATGCTCGTAGTAGATGTAAGTAAATCCTCTTTCTTCGGAACAGTCAATCAATTTAAAAGTGAAATAATTACTGAAATCAGTGCCGTCATTTCTTTTTCAGCAATCAATAATAATGATAAGGTTGGCGTAATCTTTTTTTCAGATAAAGTAGAACAATACATTCCTCCCAAAAAAGGCAAACAACATATTCTGAGAATCATTCGTGAGTTAATCAACTTTACCCCTTCTGGCAAAGGCACACAGATTCATGAAGCTTTGGAGTTTATGAATAATGTCATCAAGAAACGATGTACGTGCTTTATACTTTCAGATTTTATGGCCAAGGGCTATGAAGATGTTTTAAGGATTGCTAAGAAAAGACATGACATTATCGGTTTGCAAATTTATGATCAAAGAGAAGCTAGTTTACCTAGTGTTGGATTAATAAAGGCAGAAGATGCAGAAACTGGAAAAGTAATCTATCTAGACACCGCATCATCTTCTTTTCGACAAGCTTACGAAAATAGATTTAATGAAAATCAAGCCTATTTTAAAAACACCTTTTTGAAATGTGGTGCAGATACTATCCATATAAGGACAGATGAATCGTATGTGAATGCATTAATGAAGTTCTTCAAGAAAAGAAATGGATAATGGTGAGGCTTATTACTTATATAACATTAATGGTGTTGTTCCTGCCTTCCTGGACAACTGCTCAAATAAGTATTCGAGCTACAGTTGATACAACAGGCATGTTGATTGGTGATCAGCTTCAATTAAAACTACAAATTCAACATCCTAAAAACGCTCAAGTACAATCCTTTTACGCCTCTGCTTTAGACACTATACAGGATTTGGAAGTCATTGACGAAAGTCTTTGGGATACTTCCGGTACAGATCCAATAACGATAGAAAAAAATATTACGTTTTCAATATTCGATTCGGGTTATTACTTTATTCCCAGAATTCCACATGCTATGTTTTTAAATGGGGATACTTCAATTTATTTTTCGAATGATATCCCGATTTCCGTTAGTACTGTGGCTGCCAATGACAGCACTACCCTTGCTCCAATAAGAACAATTAAGGAAGAACCTCTTACCCTGGAAGATGTGCTTCCATATCTTGGGGGTCTCTTAGCTATTGGAGGTTTATTTGGATTAATGTACTGGATATCCAAAAGACCAAAAAAGGAAGACATTGCAGAAATCGTTCCTGAAGAAATCATTCCTGCACACCTTATAGCATTGGAAAAATTAAACGCCTTAAAAGAAAAAGAACTTTGGCAGAAAGGTGAACAAAAGGAATACCATTCTGAACTGACCTATATCGTTCGAGAATATTTGGAAAACAGATATCATATATCTGCACTTGAATCTACGACTTATGAAATCTTGGAAGAATTAAAAAACGTAGATTTTGATGCAAGATTTAAAAATAACTTAACAAAAATGTTGAGCATTTCGGATTTAGTCAAATTTGCCAAGGCCGAATCTTCAGAAGAAATTAATAAAAGAATTATAGTAGAAGTGGAGGAATTTATTTCCACCACCAAAATCGAAGATGAAACCATATGATACTCATGATAGGACCATATGATTTTCAAAATCCAGAGTTTTTTATTCTGCTCGGCATTATTCCATTAATTGCTGCTTGGTTTTGGTGGAGCAAAAAACCTTATGAACCTTCGATTACCATTTCTGATATAACAGATTTTGTAGACTATCCGAATTGGCGAGGTAAAGCCAGAATTATCCTTCCCATATTGAGAACCCTTGCTGGAATTGCTTTAATTGTTGCCCTGGCTCGACCGCAATTGACTTTAAAAGAAGAAGAAATTAATGCAGAGGGCATTGATATTGCAATGGTGATGGATCTCTCAAGCAGTATGTTGGCACAGGACTTTAAACCGGATCGTTTAGAAGTCAGTAAGAAAGTGGCTGAAGAATTTGTTTCTAAACGAATTCATGATCGAATAGCATTGTCCGTTTTTGCAGGAGAGGCATTTACCCAATGCCCCCTAACTACAGATCATGAAGTATTAAAACAGTTTTTAGCGGAATTAAAATGTGGCATTCTAGAAGATGGTACTGCAATCGGTATGGGATTAGCATCTGCAATCAACCGACTAAAAGACAGTGAGGCCAAATCAAAAATTGTAATCCTGTTAACGGATGGTGTCAACAACGCTGGATATATCAAACCTATAACGGCTGCAGAAATTGCTCAGGAATTTGATGTAAAGGTTTATACCATTGGTGTAGGTTCTATGGGCGACGCTTTGACCCCTGTTTCGCGACGTAGTGATGGACAATATATTTTTGGATTGGCTCGTGTAGAAATAGATGAAGCCCTTTTAACACAAATTGCTGAAATGACAGGCGGTAAATATTATCGAGCAACCAGCGCAGAGGCATTACAGCAGATTTACGATGAAATAGACGTACTGGAAAAAACAGAAATAGAAATTACAACCCTTAAAAGATATAGTGACGAGTTTTACAAATTTGTCGGTTGGGGAATCTTGTTTTTATTA
>JABDJE010000199.1 GCA_013002625.1 Saprospiraceae bacterium
TTCCAGAGGTGGGACCCCCAGTACGATGGCCTGATAGTGTTTTTCCACCTTACCATCCTCAAATTGAGTTTGCAGTGATTTATGACTTTCAGCATTTTTTGAGAATACGATCAACCCACTTGTATCCTTATCCAATCGGTGATTTACAAATATTTCACCTCGATAATTTTCCAGACTTTTTAATAAGTTCTCTTTGTTAGGGTCGAACCGATCGGGTAGCGTCAACCATCCTGCAGGTTTGTTCAATACAATTATGTCTTCATCTTCATGGATGATGGTCCACCGTGATTTTTTCATTAAGCGATTAATTTAAATCCTTAAAGCTCTTTTTACCAAGTAAGAAATAATTCAGAACTATCGAAAATGTCATAACGCCACTTCTATTTTTCGGACCGATTCGATGATCCCTGAGGAATTCCTGCATGCGACGCTTCTTCACATAAAACCTTATCCATTTACCATAAAATGAAAAGTGTGCCTTTAGAACGGCCATCATACTACTGAAATGGCCACCAACCAAGAATTTAAGGCCTGCAATCCCATCAAGGATCAATCGCAATGGAAGTTTCCAAAGCAGTGCAAATAAATTATTATTCTTGTACAGGGTGAAAAGGCTGTTTCTGAAATTCAGATAGACTTTCTTCTCGTTTTCATAATCCAGTGTACCGCCACCAAGATGCAATACCTTAGACTCCGGAACTACAGCAATACGATAGCCTGCATTTCTTAATCTCCAGCATAGATCGATTTCTTCATGGTGGGCAAAATAGTCGGCATCAAAGCCGCCTGAATCTAAAAACAGATCCTTACGCATGACCATTGCAGCGCCGCTGGCCCATGCCACATCCATTGCCTCATCATACTGCCCTTTGTCTTTTTCAATCGTATCAAATATGCGGCCTCTGCAAAAAGGGTAGCCTAATGCATCCTGAAGACCACCTGATGCACCAGCATATTCAAAATAGGATTCGTCTTCAAAAGACAGGATTTTAGGCATAACGATTCCTACATCCGGATGCTCATCAAGAAACTGCAGAAGTGGGTCAAGCCAGTTTTCAGTGACATGTACATCGCTGTTCAGGAAGGCGATATATTTTGATTTTATATCCTGAATCCCAATATTATAGCCTTTAGCATAACCATAATTTTGAGTCAGCTGTATGGTTTCAACTTCCGGATACCACTTATTGACAAAAGATACCGACTCATCGGTGCTGCCATTATCGATTACAAGAATGTCAAATGCTTGAGATGATGAATAGCTGACAGAAGGCAGGAATGTCTCCAGAAAATGCTTGGTGTTATAGTTAAGAATAGCGACAGTCACTTGCGCTTTATCCACGGGTTGATATTCCTTGAAAAACGCAAGGCTGGCATCACGGTCTTTTATTAATTGGATTCGAAGGGATTCAAGGCCGTCAAACTTTTCTTCACCCCTTAAATAACCCAATAGTTGAATGGAAATACGCTCACCATAAATATCCTCATTGAAATCAAAAATATTAACCTCAATCGATTTCGGATTATCCGTACCAATTGTAGGAATGTCACCTATGTAAAGCATCCCTTGATATCTTCTCTGGCCTACATTGACATAACAGGCATAGATTCCATCTTTCGGAATTAACTTCAGTGCGTTCTCAACTTCAACATTGGCCGTCGGAAATCCAATTTCTGTACCCAACTTACGTCCTCGTATCACAATACCCGAAACTTCGTAAGGATGAGCGAGCAAGGTATTGGCTGTCACGAGATCGCCTTCCATCAATGCATTCCGGATTTTAGTACTGCTTATCGTAATTTCCTCTATTTCCTGTGCCGGAATTTCAATAACCTCGTATCCAAACTGCTTTTCATAATTCCTGAGCATATCGATATCACCTTGACGATTAAGTCCAAATCGATGATCATATCCAATGACGATATATTTTGGATCAAATTTTTTGACAAGTAATTCCTGGATATATTCAATCGCCGAAATCTGAGAGAACTCCACAGTAAAAGGAATGATTACCACATTATCGATGCCGAGACTTTCAAATAATGCAATTTTCTCTTTAAGGGAAGACAATAATTTAAGGCTCTTGTCTTTGGGATAAACAACATTTCTTGGATGGGGATGAAATGTAATAACAACATTCTCACACTCATATTCGTCTGACAGATATTTCAATCTGTCAATAATCTTTTGATGCCCGCTATGTACGCCATCGAAGGAACCAATTGTAATTACTGATCCTTTAAGATTTGGAACGTCATTTAAATCCCTGAATACTCTCATTTAATCCTATCAAATATTAAAAACAAATGTAATAACTAATTATCTGTTAAAGCTATTTCTCTAAAACCTTGTGAGATTAAAGTTTGATCCTATTTTTACACTTTAAATAAACTTAGACTTAATCTATTTTGTTTCTGTAATATGAATATTGATAATAATAAAGTAGTTGCTGCCTTAAGAAAGGTCATCGATCCGCAATCCGGAAATGATATCATTACAATGCGCCTGGTTGAAAACTTTAAAATTGAAGGAGATAAAGTTGCCTTTTCAGTCAACACGGCAGGCCTCCCTGATACCTCAAAATTTAAATTACATGAACATATTCAAACCGTCATTAATGCGGTTTATCCCGATGCCAATGTAGATATACATTTCCTTAACAACCAACAGAATGTAAAACCACTTTCGCAGATCAAAAACATCATTGCGATTGCTTCTGGAAAAGGTGGTGTAGGAAAATCTACGGTTTCGACAAACCTTGCCTTAGGGTTGAAGGAATTGGGTGGTAAGGTAGGGCTCATTGACGCAGATCTTTACGGTCCGTCCATTCCTACTATGTTAAATATCAAAGAAGAAAAACCGGTAATCAAGGAATTGTACGGCAAGCACCGTATCATGCCCATTGAAAAATATGGTATTCATACCATTTCAATAGGTAATATTATTGATCCAGAACAAGCAGTTGTATTGAGAGGTCCTCGATTGGGTGGCATTATAAAACAATTTGTGAATGAAGTTATCTGGCCAGAGCTGGATTACCTTATTATTGACCTCCCGCCTGGAACTGGCGACATTCAACTCACACTTGTACAAACGGTCCCGATTACAGCCGCAATTATGGTCACTACACCTCAGGAGGTAGCTGTTGCCGATGCCATAAAAGCCATGAATATGTTTAGGCTGGAAAGTATAAATGTACCGATAATTGGCGTTGTTGAAAACATGTCATATTTCACACCAATGGATGCACCGGATAAGAAATATGAGATATTTGGCAAAGGAGGTGGTAAGGCCCTTGCTCAAAAATCGAATTCAGTATTGTTGGCACAATTGCCTTTGGTAAAGGCTGTCAGAGAATCTGGAGATGATGGAACCCCAATGGTTCTGAATGATGATCACCCTGCGAAGCAAGCTTATCTGGATCTGGCCCAACGCACTATCCAACAGGTGAATATTAGAAACGAAGTTTTGGCACCAACACAGATCGTTGGAATCAATGTCAGGTAAGCCATTAATATTAATCGTAAATTTGCAATATGTCAGATACAATTAAGAAACCTCAATTAGACGAGATCGACAAGGTGCTTGACGTTATAAGACCGCACCTTGCAGTCGATGGCGGCAATATTGAAGTAATTGACATTACGGATGACATGACCGTAAAAATTAAATGGGTAGGGAATTGTATTAACTGCTCTATGTCTACCATGACGATGAAAGCTGGTGTTGAACACACTATCAAATCAAAATTCCCTGAAATTAAAGCTGTTGAAGCTGTAAATGGTCTAAATGCATGACAAGAGAGGAACTCTTCAGTCAAATAAAGGCAAAGCAATCTTTCCTGTGCGTTGGTCTTGATACAGATCCAAATAAGATTCCAGAACATCTGCTTACAGAAGATGATCCGATTTTCGCATTTAATAAAGCAATTATTGATGCGACAAAGGACCTTTGTGTAGCTTACAAACCCAATACTGCTTTTTATGAAGCATTGGGGCCTGCGGGTATGATTTCATTGAAAAAGACTTTGGATTATATACCTGAAAATATCTTGACTATAGCTGATGCCAAAAGAGGGGATATTGGCAACACATCCCGCTTATATGCTAAAGCTTTTTTCGATTATTATAACGCGGATGCAATTACAGTAGCACCTTACATGGGGTCAGACTCTGTTCAGCCATTTCTGGAATATGAGGATAAGTGGGTTATCATATTGGGT
>JABDJE010000087.1 GCA_013002625.1 Saprospiraceae bacterium
GAGCTGGTAATGTCACCTTTGGGTATGCAACTGAAGGATTAACAAGGATATTTATTGCATTTGACGAAAGTCAGAATCATCCTCAACCAGCGTTTGAAGGGCTTATAGGCAATCAGAATTTACATGCCATTGATAGAGCAGACTTTTTGATCATCTATTACAGTGCTTTCGAAGAGGCCGCGGAAAAATTAGCCGATCACAGACGCACGAACGACAATATGATCGTGGTGACAGCAGATATCGATCAGATTTATAATGAATTTGGAGGTGGGAAAAAAGAACCAACGGCTTTGCGAGATTTCGTTCGAATGCTCTATACCAGGGACTCCAATTTTCAATATCTGCTTTTGATGGGCGATGCGAGTTATGATTTCAGAGGAATTGATCAGAATATTCCTTATGAAAACTTTGTTCCTACATTTGAGACCCTGGAATCTCTGGACCCAATTGAAGGGTTCCCATCAGATGACTTCTTTGCTTTGCTATCGCCCAACGAAGGAGAAGAATCCTTGAACGGAGCACTTGATATTGGTGTCGGGCGTATTCCATGTAAAACGGCTTCAGAAGCGGAGGCTGTTGTAAATAAAATCATTCATTACGATACAAGTCCAGCTTGTTTTGGAGAGTGGCGACAAAGCATTGGATTCGCAGCAGATGATCAGGATATTCCAGTAGATAAGGTACATGTAATTCAGTCCGATGGCATTGCCAAGATTGTGGATGCCAACCATCCTGAATTTAATCAACAAAAGATATTTTTTGATGCATTCAGTCAAGAATCCACCCCAGGTGGGCAACGGTATCCGGATGCCAATGCGGCCATCAACGATAATATCAATAAGGGAATGCTGAGCCTTGGATATCTCGGCCATGGTGGCCCTAAAGGTTGGGCACAGGAACGGGTACTACAAATCAATGATGTCCTTTCCTGGAACAGTTATAATAATTTACCGATTTTGATAACAGCTACCTGTTCATTTACTGGATTCGATGAACCCACTTTTGTGTCTGCGGGTGAACATGCATTGTTGAATCCGAATGGTGGTGTCATCGCCTTGTTTACAACAGTGCGTGCCGTGTATTCATCATCGAACAGACGGTTAACTGAAGAAGTATTTAAAAAGATATTTTCAAGGAATGATGGCAGACGTCTGAGGTTAGGTGATATCGTCAAAGAATCTCAGAATGCCAATTCTGCGGATACTACGCGATCCAATTCCAGAAAATTCATGTTGATCGGAGATCCCTCGCTTACCATTGCGATGCCTGAACACAAAGTGGTTGTAGATGCATTCAATGAAATTGCTGTGGATCCTGATAGACTTGATACCCTGGGCGCCTTGGACAGAGCAATAATTGAAGGGAGAATTATAAGTGCAATTGACAGCTCGGATTTAAGCAATTTTGATGGTGAAATCTTCCTTACCGTATACGATAAGGAAGCCGAACGCCGAACCTTGGATAATGATGGCGTCGGTTCGACCTATGCGTTTGATATCCGCAATAGCATACTCTATAAAGGAAGTGCCAGTGTAACCAACGGCGCATTCAAAATTGAATTTATTCTTCCAAAGGATATCAATTTTGATTACGGCAAAGCTAAACTGAGTTTTTATGCGACAGATAATGCTACGACCGATGCTGGCGGTTACTATGATAATTTTATTGTAGGAGGGATATCTGATAATCTTGTAAATGATAATACAGGTCCTGACATTCAAATATTTATGGATGACAGATCTTTTATTTTCGGAGACAGAACCAGTAGGAATCCAGTTATGATTGTTGATCTGGAAGATGAGAATGGTATTAATCTAAGTTCTACCAGTATCGGGCATGATATTACGGCCTATCTCGACGATCGTTCAGCAAGTCCTTTGATATTAAATGAATTCTTCACACCAACAATAGATCAGTTGGGTGCCGGTACGGTAGAATATCAATTCCAAAACTTGGAGTTAGGTATCCATAATGTATATGTCAAAGCATGGGATATTTTAAATAACTCGAATGAGGTCATGACTGAGTTTTTTGTATCTGAGGACGATGAAGGATTTGTGAAAAACTTAATCAACTACCCTAATCCATTTAATAACTTAACCACTTTCGCCTTTGAACATGATTTAAATAGCTCAAATATTGATGTTGCCATCAGTATATATGCCCTTAATGGTGTTTTGGTTAAGACGATAAATGAGCAGAAATTCAGCTCTGGTGGCAAGATAGACGACATTATTTGGGATGGTAGAGACGAAAATCGCAACTTATTGCCAAATGGCATCTACATTTATAAAATAAAACTAACTACATCAGAGTTTAATCAGCAACGTGAGAGTGATTTTCAGAAACTCGTTATATTAAACTAACTTTTAATACTACTTTTGTAGCAATTTAGAAACTTTATGAACCGTATACTATCATTATTGGTACTGGCATTCTTTTTAGGTTCAACTTCCGCGAATGCACAGACTTATGACCCAATTAAAGGTTGCGTTATTGATGCGAATGGCGAATGTTTGCCGAACGCAATTTTATCGGCTATGCCATTTCTTAGAATAATTCCTGATGCCCGTGGCGGTGCAATGGGAGACGTAGGTATAGCTACTTCTGCTGATCCGAATGCGATGCATTACAATGCATCAAAATTGGCATTCGTTGAGAAGGACATGAGCTTTTCTGCAACCTATACCCCTTGGTTAAGAAACCTTGGGCTGACAGATGTCTACATGACCTATCTGTCTGGATTTAAAAAAGTGGATGATTTACAATCCCTTGGATTCTCGTTAAGGTTTTTCTCTTTGGGTGAAATCAATTTCACCAACTTCAATGGAGATCCTTCCGGAACAGGTAAACCACGTGAATTGGAATTTGCTTTTGCCTACAGCCGAAAAATGTCAGAGAATTTCTCAATGGGCTTGACCGCAAAGTATATTTATTCAAATCTGGCTTCAGGACAGCAAGTAGGTGGTGTAGCGATTACATCTGCAAATGCTTTTGCAGCTGACATATCCTTTTCTTACAGGAAAAAAGGAAATCTCACAGCTTATGGTAGCGAATGGTTATTTGGAGGTTCGCTTTCAAATCTAGGATCCAAGGTAAGTTATACACAATCTGAATTCAGAGACTTCCTGCCTGCCAATCTTGGTTTAGGTGCAGGTTTGGTACTGAACTTTGATGAGTACAACTCTATGGGATTTTATTTTGATATGAATAAGCTCCTGATTCCATCACCTATCTCATCAACCATTTTTGATGAGGATGGTAATATTATTGTCAATCCGGATTACGACCCGAATATGAATGGTATTCCTGACTATAAAGAGCAATCAATGTTCTCAGCAGTAGTAGGTTCATTTGGCGATGCACAAGGTGGCATATCAGAAGAATTCAGAGAGTTGAATTACTCTTTGGGAATCGAATACTGGTATGATAAGCAATTTGCTGTCAGAGCAGGATACTATTATGAACATCCACAGAAAGGTGATCGTCAGTTTATTACTGTCGGCGCTGGATTGAAATACAATGTCTTTGCATTGGATATCTCATATCTGGTACCAACCAATAACAGAAGAAATCCATTGGATAACACCTTGAGGTTCACAATACAATTTGACTTTGAAGCCCTTCAAGGGGATATAGAATAAAAATTAAATAAGATCATTAAAAAAGGGTTCCATGGATACATGGAGCCCTTTTTATTTTTTAAATGTGCTATAAGCCGGATTCTGTTTTCCGAAAACGGAACATCCATCATTTATCTGCGCTGCCTACCCTCCCCGATGCACTTTTGAAGTCAAAAGATTTAGAAGCGAGTAACTTCCATCCTAAGATTCGGAGTATACATGGCATTTCAACCCGTAAGGTTTATCCCAAATCCGAGTTACCCCGGAAGTGCGTGAGCTCTTACCTCACGTTTTCACCTTTTCCCTGAACAGATTAACCATTCAAGGTAGTTTAGTTTCTGTGACACTTTCTATTTTCCGACTTATCGAAAAACCCACCTGTTAGATGGTACGGCACTCTACGTTGTCCGGACTTTCCTCTCCAATCGAGTTGGAGCGATGGACCACACATCGTTCAGTTTAATGCAATTGATCATGAAATAATTCCATTTTATGAAGAATAATTTGACCACGGACAAGATGTCAATATCATATTATAGTACATAATAATATGTAAATTGCAGTAGGAATGTATTTTATGTTCAGGAAACTACTTATTCCATTATTTCTGTTTGTTTTGATCTTTATAATTGACTTTGTCAGTTATAGCTCAAGATCATTGGTCAATTCGGAGCAACAGATTAGCAGTTATGTTGAAGACGTGCTTGAAGCCCATCGGAATTTACTTTTTCAAGCTGAAATTCTTTCCTTATTTGCTGAAGATAGCCTAACTAATAATGAATTAGGACGCATTAAACGACTGGAAGAGCAATTCCAAAGCGCAGGAATTCAATTGCGCCTGTATCAGAATAGCACATTGGTGTTTTGGAGCAATTTTGAGGCACAGGATACCGTATGTTACAGCTATGTCTCCAATGAATATACGCTGGACATCTGTAAAGCTTTAACCGATGCAGAGGGCAATATTTTGTTGGATGTCAAACGAAAAAGCATCCTCGCTAAAAAGAGAGGTAGTCATTATATCGAATTAAATAAACTGCTTCTTGACAGACTAACCGAAGCTGACAGTATCAACTTTGATAGGCATTCGAGCACGAATTTGATATTTCTAATATTCTACCTACTCAGTTTTTTCTTGTTAATACTATCAACCCTACACCATCAAAACTATTGGGGTATTTTATTTGCATCTGTTTTAAGAGTTTTATTGCGTTGGTCTGGGGGCATAGATCGCTTAACAGGTATTGAATTGGCAGAAAGTCTGTTTTTGAAAGTAAACTACAGCGGGCTGGAATTGATCATGGATAGTGTTCTGATCCTGAGTGCCCTAGCTGCTATTCTTCAAACCAAAAATATCTCCAAGAAAGCAAGCGCTTTTCAGGTTTATCTTGACGGAGGTTTTTTCCTATTGCTGACGCTTTCTCATATTCGTATCATTCAGCTGTTAACCTTCAGTGATAAAGTATTTAATGACTTCAATGATCTGGCTGCATTAACCAAATTGGATACCCTCTCGTTGATATCTATACTTGTCATTCAGATCGGAATTTTCATATTTGGATTGCGTTTTTTTAAATCGCTTCAAGAGCAATCCGTCAATAAATATTGGCATTATGGATTTCTGGGTATCATGTCATTGTTAGGCACATTGATCGCACTAATCCTGAGATTGGATATAAATCCATTTATTTTATTTTTCTTTCTCGCAGCCTATTTCCTTTTGTTTGATTTATTTGTAGATGTTAAGTCCAAAAACATCACCTGGATTATATGGTGGGCCATATTCTTCAGTGTATACCTTGCTGCCTTGTTGTTCAATTTCGACATTAAAAGTCAAATACAATCCAGAGAACAATTTCTTGAATCGGCCCTGCATGTCTATCCTATTGATGAAATAAAAGAATCAAATACCGTTCAACGTGCTGAACGTGCGGTCGAGGAATTACGTAAACTGCTGATTCTTCCGAATGAAGCGACCTATGATCAGGAGGATATACTCGGTTATCTTGTGAACAAATTTGATGTAGATCCCAGATTGATTGAAGTCGAAAAGTTCAACCAGTTCAATATCATAGGCCAGAATAGTTTTCGCCGCACCATTGATTTGCTTAGTGCAATCAATGACAGCACTTTTCATAACCCTGTTCAAAATATTGTGTGGTATCGCAAACGTATTAATTCTGATTATACCTTGAATCTTGGATTCAAATTTCCAAGCTCCAAAACCAGGCCACACCCATTCAATTACTATGTGGGCGGTGAAATCCTGTACCAGGGCATGGCGTTAACGCAAGAAGAGTTACGTTCGATCAACGAAACAGAGGAAGGCCGGTTGACCAAACGTTCAACGAGTTATGTTCTGCATCGACCTGGTCCTGATCAGTTGCTTGTATCTAAGATATCTTTTGGCGGGCTGATCAAGCCTATAGCACTCTTCAGTTTTTTGTTTTGCTTTATAATCCTTCTGGCGGCCCTTTTCAGTATTGTTCATAGGATATATGCCTTTCTACCTGAGGATTGGCCGTTTAGAATCAGTGGTATCGAGTCATTGAATGCAAAGATTCAGATATCACTCATTCTCGTGATTCTATTATCATTTATCATTATAGCCAGTATTACAAATTCATTCCTTAAGAATTATTTGACACAGGAAAAGGATGCCTTTTATCAGAACAAAATCAGTTCCATTGCCAATGCATTGGGATTAAACAGCGATCAGGCCAATGATCAAAATGAGTTGTTGGCTATTCACTCAAATTATGAAAATGATGTGGAGCAAATTCATAATGTAGAATTAAATGTCTTTGATATCGATGATCCAAAATTGGATTATTTCACGTATAGTTATTTCAACCACCATGCGCCACTTAAACCCTTTACTGACAGATCAACAAATCCAGCGGAATCATTTTTTGCAATTGAATTTCAAAACAGGCCTGTTGGTGTGGTTCAAATAAAGCACTCGAGGTCGCTGAATGAAAAATCCTATGTATTTGACTTCCTGGGAAGCATTTTTAATGTATACGTATTCCTGTTTCTCATTGCCAGTGTAATAGCCATATTCATTGCTCGGTCCATTACACGTCCATTGTCTATACTGAATGAGAAATTATTGGAGTTAAAATTGGGCAAGCGCAATGAGCTCATAGATTGGGATCGTGACGATGAGATCGGAAATCTCATTAATAACTACAACAACATGGTAAATCAGCTGGAGGAAAGTGCCAATATTCTAGCTAAGACAGAGCGTGATTCTGCATGGCGTGAAATGGCCAAGCAGGTTGCTCATGAGATCAAGAATCCACTGACACCCATGAAGCTTAGTATTCAGTATCTCGAAAAAGCCATTAAGCAAAGCCCGGAGAAGGCACAAGAAATTGCTAAAAGAATATCATCCACTTTGTTGGAACAAATAGAAAATCTCACTGAGATTGCCAATGCATTCAGCAATTTTGCCGAACTGCCTCAATCTTCAAATGTTAAGATTGAAGTAAACGAAGTGGTGGAACTGGTCCATAATCTGTTTAGA
Organism: Saprospiraceae bacterium; assembly: GCA_013002625.1. Lineage (GTDB taxonomy): Bacteria > Bacteroidota > Bacteroidia > Chitinophagales > Saprospiraceae > RFSX01. The sequence continues at coordinate 7,153 of JABDJE010000087.1, forward strand.
AAACGCGAGGACATGGACATCACATTGTCTGAACCAATTGATCCGATCTATGTCTATGCAGATAAAAACCAGCTTATTCGAATATTGAATAATCTTGTTAAGAATGCTACAGAAGCTATTCCAATTGACAGAAAAGGAAAAATTGAATTAAAGCTGGAACAAAAACTGGATAAAGCTATTATAAAGGTGAGTGATAACGGTGTCGGTATCTCGGAGGACATGAAGGATAAGATATTTCAGCCAAAATTCACCACAAAAGATTCAGGGTCTGGTTTAGGGCTCGCTATTTGTGCAAATATGATTGATTCAATGAATGGACGATTATATTTTGAATCAACCGAAGGTAAAGGGACAGATTTTTTTATTGAATTGGACATAATTCGCAAATCCTTTTACGAAGACCAAAACAAAAGAATTACCTTAGATTGATATTACGCAATTGATTTAAGATGACCATACTCACTAAAATAGGTATTGTAATGCTCACAGCTCTTATTATGGAGTTTGTAGCCTGGTTCACGCATAAGTATGTTATGCACGGTTTATTATGGAGTTGGCATGAAGACCACCATGATCCAGAGAAAAAACACGGATTCTTTGAAAAAAATGACCGTTTTTTCCTTGTATTCGCAATTCCATCTTTCTTTTGTTACATGTTTGGTTCCTTCCTGGACGGATATAGTTTCCTTTTATTTGTAGGTATCGGGATATCTGTTTATGGGTTGATATATTTCTTGATTCATGATGTATATATTCACCGAAGATTCAGTTGGTTCAAACATCTGGACAGCAAGTATTCAAGAGCGGTATTGCGGGCCCACGGTGCGCATCATGCCAAGAAGGGCAAGGAGGACGGTGAATCCTTTGGCCTACTCATATTCAATCCTAAATACTTCAAGAAGCGGGCTGAGTGGTCTAAATATATTAAGTCCGGGAATTAATTGAATCGCGGACATTTCCCACTATACTTCTTAAACTTTTGATTTCGAATACGAATCTTTCCTTTGGAGCGTACACGTCGGTAAGTTGAATTGCGCAGACTTTCCAAATCGTCATGTATATATCGGTCGCGCCCTTCCATAATATCATAGAACGGTGCAGGTAACACGGGTTTCTGAGGTAATATCTCTTCATCGACGACTTCCTGTAAGGGTATTTCAACTTCCGGGCTTTCGTACTTCCATGAGAAGCCTTCGGTTTCTTCTTCCTTAACGATAACAATTTCATAGGAAAATTCCGGAGCTATTTCCAGAGAACTGGTCATACAAGTGCAAGGCAAGAGATCCAATTGTGCATAATTAGTGCAGGGATAAAGGGTGATCAGGCATAAAGTTATGGCCAATCCATTTTTTAAATATTGCGCCATGTTGTTTGTTTTTACGATGGTTATATTAAGATGACGCATTAATTTGATATTAATTGTGTGCTTTAGATGAAGCGGGATTGAGAAAAGCTGAATAGGCGTGAATTAAGGATGAATCGGGTTTTCTAATATTGGTGAAATATTGGATTTATCAAGGTCATAAGGGTCAAATTAAGACCCTCAATTTTTTATTAAAAAACTCATTAAAAACATGGCATTTAAAATTTATAAAATTATATCTTTGCATCCCTCTTATAGCGATGAGAGGTTTCCCACGGTGAGGTGGGTGAGTGGCTGATCCGCCTTTGGCGAGATGCTAAACAAAAAATTATTTTGATTTCAATGGAAATCATGTCCCACGGTGAGGTGGGTGAGTGGCTGAAACCACCGGTTTGCTAAACCGGCGTACTTGGAAACAGGTACCGGGGGTTCGAATCCCCCTCTCACCGCCACTATAAGAAAAATTTCGGGGCGTAGCGCAGTCCGGTTAGCGCACCTGGTTTGGGACCAGGGGGTCGCAGGTTCGAATCCTGCCGCCCCGACAAACAAAAGCCTGCTGACAAAGTCAGTAGGCTTTTTTATTTATAAAGCGTTGGAAGCTTGCTTCCATAAGTGATTTTAAATAAAAAAGGCGTAGCACGAAGTGCTGGCTTTTGTTTGATCAACACCCCTTTCAGGATCGGCGCTAGCCAATCCGACTCAGTAAAACGTAAATTCATCTTTAAAGCTTTTTGAAGGTTTAACCTTAGCCGACAGTAAGCGCATCCCGACCAAACTTGTTTGCGTCGGGAGGGTCGCAGTGCTTGTCCCGTTTGCGGGATTCATTAATAATCCTTGCTGCCGCCCCGACAATTTAAAAAGACCTAGCACGAAG
>JABDJE010000203.1 GCA_013002625.1 Saprospiraceae bacterium
TGCAATTGTATCAAATACATACCCGCATCAAGTGTGCCTCTATCCATGTCCAAGCGCATCTTTCCTGTACCGCTCTGTCCCTGGTATATATCTCTGATCTTACGACCATCTATTGAAAGTAGAGACAATTGTACAAACGTATCCTCTTCGAGTTGGAATTCGATCTGTGCCGCATTGTCCATAGGATTCGGAAAGACATTGAGCGATGCGTTTAAACTTGCTTTGATGTTATCCACGGATGTTTGTAACAGTTCAGAGTTATTGAGTGTCCAGATTCCTCGCCCGTGCGTGGCCAGGACAATTTCGTCATTCACAATCTTCATTTGCCATATGGCAACCGCTGGTAAGCCATAGTCTACATAAGCCCAATTGGCACCACCATCGATCGATTCAAAGATACCTATCTCTGTTCCCACCCAAATGCGTTGCTCATCCCATGGCATGACCAAGAGACAGTAAACGGCTACATCCGGAAATCCATTGTTGCTTTCAGTACCGCCTGGATAATAACCTGATAGATCTGTCCAGCTGTTACCCAGATCGTCGGTCATGACCACCTTCGGTGATCCCCGTTGAGAGAATAAAGCATAAGCTGTATTGGGATCGCTTGGATGTGTTGTGATACCGGTAACCAGGCCAAGATTCGTTCCTGTAAGATGTCTGGCCGGTTGGAAAGTCAGTCCAGCATCTGTGGAAACGCATATGCGTGAATCTGAGCTCATTCGGCTTCCAGACCACACTACGCCTGGATCTGCCAGGCTGATAGCTGTTGGAGCACCATAACTGGAGTTGAAATCCCAATTGCTCGGCATCTCAATAACCTCCCAGCTTTCTGCAAAATCAGGCGAACGCAATAAGCCGGAATCGCTTACCATAAAGACCAAGTCCGGATTGAGTTGTGATGACGCAAGCCGCGTTAGGAAGGGGCCTTCACTGTCCGGCAATGGAACATAGACCCAACTTTGACCTTCGTTGTATGATTTATAGAGGTTGTTGAATTGGGATGTTTCAAGAATAAGATTCGTGTTATCATAATGCCAAGCACATTCAAAACCATCGCCACTTGGTGCATCCACCCATGAGGCGGTCTCATCCGGCTCTGAAGGGGAAAGCCATGTGCCATTATCCTGTGTCCCTCCGATAAACCGGTTGTCACCGTTCATTTTATCGACACCATAAAACTGGGAAGTATTGTATCCATTTAGTGTGGTTGCATTTCCATCGTTAAAGCTGTCGCCTGTTTGTTTGAAGGTGGCACCGTTGTCGGTTGAAAAAGCAACCCCACCATCGTTGGCATTTAGTACATAAAATGATTCTGTTGCAGAATCGCGTGGTATCATAATTATGTTGTGATGATCCACATGAACGCCTTTACTTCCGACATCTTCGACATCACTGTAGGCACCATAACCATCTGTTATTGGAGCAAAATCACTGATCAATCCGGCAGCATTTACCGTCTTGAATGAGATCTTACCTTCTGGAAAGCTGTCTTTCGATCCTTCATAATCACTAGGTCTGCCCATGAAAAAATAATACTGTCCTTTATATACAGGATTATCTGTCGCTATTCTTGTATTGGCTGTGTCTGCGTAGGTTATGCTGTTGGTTATGACAACATCATGAATATTATTGGATCCACCTGAATAATCTTCATAGGTCCATTCTCCGTTACCATCAACATCAAATACAGACATTGCAATTTGTCGGTCATTGTCCAGATCCCAAGCTTCAAAAGGGACATCTATCATTTCACCAAATGAAAAACCGAAAGTGATTAGATTAACTTCAATAAGGTGTGCCTTGGATGTAATGCCTTCACCAAATCTGATTTCGACATCGACCAAGTCTTCTTCTGTAATTTCCAAACTTACAGGAAGACCATTGAAAAGTGATTCTGCCCATCCCCCGGGTTCATCCGTAAACTGACTATTATCTATTGGATCGATGAAATCGGTATCGTTGTCATATTCATCAAATTGCAAAACTGTTCCCAATTCATCTCCTAGCTTAATTTCCATCATTGAAGATTGACCTGCCACCCAGACCAGACTGTCATTGTATGGATGAACCGCAATTGTATTATCATACCATCCCTGATTAGCCAACCAGTTGGGTTGCCTTCCAGAGAAGATCGCCTTTGTTACGGTTCTGAACGTATCGCGTGTGAAGTAAAGGCATGAACCACCATTTACTTCACAGGATAAATAAGCAACACCTGCATCCTGAGGCGAAATTGCCATTTCAATTCTACGCTCACCGTCGGGTACACTCCATAATGGCGCCCATGTTTCACCGCCATCAATGGACCGATGCACACCAACCCGATTAAGTGTGGCATATATTACATTGAAGTCATCCGGTGACGTTACCAGCTGTTGAATAAGCGTATTGTTTCTTGATAGTTTAGATTCCCACGTAATACCACCATCGGTCGTCTTATATATTCGAGATGTTCTGCTGCCTCCAAACCACTTGCTTCTTGTACAGACCAGAACTTCATTTTCATCTTCGGGATTAACTATAATTCTGGATATGTATGCAAAGTTGTTATCATCGGCGGTAGATTCCAGAAGTTCCCAGTTATGTCCTCGATCGGTGCTTTTCCATATTCCCGTACCTGCGATGGCTGGAAGACTACCAATGCCTTCACCAGTACCGACATATATGACATCATTATTTGAAGCAGACATGGCCATAGCCGATGTCGCCATACTTGTGATGTTCGTTGTGCGCAATTCCCATGATTCTCCGGCATCATCCGTATACCAGACACCACCACCAACCGACCCCAGGAACCAAGTTCTTGCAGTGCTGTCAGAAGGATCTACGACAAGATCTCTTGTGCGTCCCGCAACATTGGCAGGACCTCTTTCTCTCCAATCCAGGCTTGCTGACGTTCGTGTGGTCGATTTTGCTTTCTTTAGCTCCTGCGCAACATCACCAATACCGTAGCTGTGTGTTGCTTCGCCAGGCGCAGTTCTGATCAGGTTATGAATCTCCTGGAAATAGGCAGGACCGTTTTTATGTTGGATTTCAAATGGTTCAGAAATAACTTCAGTGTTATTCTGGCATCCAAGCATAATAATAAATAGAACGAATAAAGTGCAAAGGCCTCTGAGGGTTAGATTGGAATACATAGATCGAGAATTTACTGTAATATAATTGAAGGATTAGATTTTGTTTGTAAAATAGTAATGAAATGGTAGATGTTCTTACTGAACTGTGTAATATTCCATTTAAACTTACCCATAGGAATTAAAAAAAGCCACCAGTAAACCTCTTCCGCTTTTGAACATTGTAACGATATACATTGTCATTGGCATCGGGATTATCAGGGTTCGGTATGCCTTTCATGGCTTCAGCTTCAACAATGAAGTCTCGTATCCAGCTGACTTTGCCGCCGCGCAGATTATCGTTGAAGATCACCTCCATACTGCTAACTTCTATTACTTCGAAGCGTAGGGTAGGAAAGGGGTCTGAGGGTTTGATCTTATGAGCTTTAGAGAGAATGACATATTCTTTGCTTTCATTGTAATCAACGACGAAGTCATTCCCAAATCTTTCCACGGCATAGTCTTGTACCGGATCTGGTTGAGGCTTGACGCCTTTGTTACATGAAATATATACAAGCAAAGATACTACCACTATCATTTTCATAAAATGAAAACTCATTTACAATTGTTTTCTTAAAAGTAATGATTATGAATGGGTATTTAAATATCAAATTTCGTTGTCTAAATGATAAATCACAAAACCTTAGTTGATTTCTGGGGGTAACATATCATTATTTAGTAATTCTTACTTAGGGAAAGAGGTCTTTTGCTGATACCTCTAAAATATTAATCACTTAAAACTTACAATTATGTTTCCTAAGCAACTTACATTGCAAAATGGCAGTAAAGTCAAACTTGCAGATGATCTGATTTACCTAAAGTTTAGTAAATCATTATCATCTCGATCTCAAACTGCTCTTCTTAAAAAATACAATCTAAAAATTCATGAAATAAAGTCTGAAAATAAGGAAGAAGAGCTTAGGCCAAATAATAACGCCTTCGGCGCCTTCGTCAATGTTTCAAAACTTTCAGCTGCCTTAGTGAAGGAGTTAAATGCTTCTTCTAATATTGAGTCTATTAATCCGGTATACTACAATGACAAAGATTTGCGAGATAGTTATTTCTCGCCTTTATCCAATGTTTTAATAATTGAACTTGAAGATTCGATTGGTGAAGAGCTTCTAGACTATCTTAAATCAAAATCCATTTCAATCAATAGGAATCGATCCAAATATCTTAATGGCAAATTCGTCGTACAACTTGAAAAAGAAAATGCTTTAGAAGCTGCATCAGACCTTAAGAGAAGCAAAAAGATTAAAGACACTTATTTCGAAAAAGTACCATTAATTAAACCTACTTGTTGGACTTCAAATGACAATTTAATTAACATTCAATGGAATTTGGAAAGAATTGAATGGCATAAAGACTTTGTAAAATGTGCTAATTCTGCTGTAGTTTCAGTCATTGATGAAGGGTGTGATTTAAATCATCCTGACATGAATTATGTGTCACCTGGATTAAATCTTGGAACTATGATGCCTAATGGAAGTCCTACAGGTAATCATGGAACTGCTTGTGCAGGGATTGCAAGTGCTATTACAGACAATTCAACTGGGGTAGCGAGTGTATCGAATACGAAAGTATTGCCGTTGGCAGTCCAAACCTGGTCAGACGTTGAAATTGCAAGTGGTATAAATTATTCTGCTGATTATGGTGCAGATGTAATTTCTATGAGTTTTGGAGTTTACGATAGCTGGAATTTCTGGAATTATAATTTGATAGATCCAGCAATCGTTTACGCTAATAATTTGAATGTCTTCATGTGTGCTGCAACAGGTAATGAAAACAATGGATCTATTAATAGATATCCTTCAAAACATCCATTAGTTTTAGCAATTGGAGGATCAAACAAAGATGACCGCAGAAAAAGTATAGGAGATACATCTGCTGAATCTTGGTGGGGTGCAAGCTATGGTTTAGAACAATACCAAAACAGTTGGGTTGGCGTTGGTGTTGTTGCACCTTGTTTGCAAATTCCAACTACCGATATTCTTGGGAGTACTGGATATTCATCGGGAGATTATTACAATAGCTTCAACGGTACATCTTCTGCAACTCCTCAGGTGGCAGGATTAGCTGCACTGATTAAATCACATCATCCTGAAGCTTCAAATACAAGTATCAGACAAATCATTGAGAAGTCTTGTGATAAAGCTGGTGGTTATGTTTACAGCTTTGATCCTCGTTTCCCGAGTTCATCATGGAATCAAGAAATGGGTTATGGTAGAATTAATGTACGCAGAGCTTTGAAATTGGCAGCTGAAAAATTTGGAGATTGTTGTGAAACTAATTGTTGCCCTAAAGATTCTAAGGTAGCTTTTTCTGTTCAAGGTGGCAAACATGTTTCTCAAGGTCCTGATACTAGAGTTAAGTTTACTAAAACAATAATAAACGAAGGTGGAGGTTGGGCAAATCATGAGTTCAAGGCTCCTGAAAGAGGATGTTATTATTTCGATTTAAATTTTGTAAAAGATTCATATTATCACGGAGGTACTACAGATGATGTACAACTCTATCTCGTAAAGAATGGAGCACGTATTGATGGCGCTGCTTGGTCAGGTGAAGGTGCTGGAAGAAGAGGAACAGGTGCATTCAGTGTGATCGTAGATCTCGACAAAAATGATATAATTCGGGTTTACGTACATAGCGACGGTAGTCCGGTAAGACATTTATCCAAGTATTATTTAACTGGATTCAAGGTTTAATTATTAGATGGGTGCTTGAGAGCACCCATTTTTTTTTAAACTTTTTAATTTTAAAATTATGGAGTGCTCCTATATTTTAAACTTTGAGAATTTTATGAATTTTACTTGGAGAGTAATTTAGTTATTAGAGTTTGAACTACAATTTGTCTCATATTAATTTTAAGTAGGCTTAACTATAAAACTCTGTGCCTAATCACCTTTGACGGTTTAAAGTTGACGATATCCTCCATAATTAATTGTAATAAAATTTATGGGGTCAAAAAG
>JABDJE010000118.1 GCA_013002625.1 Saprospiraceae bacterium
GTCCTCATCAGGAGGGTTGGGCGTATTGTTGCAACAATTATTGATCATCACAATCAAGGTTATACCAATTATCAGTTTATGCATACATAATGAGTTACAAGTAAATTTAAACATTCACGCTTCTATTTTTAAAAGTTATTTTAGTGAGAGAAATTGGTACACATATGTATAAGCCTTATAGCACATCCTTACTTTATTCTTTCTGTATTATAATTTTATCAACGGTCATGATTATAAATGTTGGTTGCAATTCCCAAAGCAATGAAGCGTATCCCTACAATATATATTATCCAATTGGATATGATGCTTCAAGTGATAAGGGTACCCCACTTATGATTTTTTTACATGGATCCGGTGAGCGTGGGACTGACCTGTCGCAGGTGGAAAATCATGGTCCGCCCAAGAAAGTTAAGGAAGGCCGTCAGTTTCAATGTATTATTTTTGCGCCTCAATGCCCTAATGATGTCTGGTGGGATGTTGACCGCTTAAATAGCACGCTGGATGAAGTATTGGCAAAAAACAATATTGATCAGACACGCATCTATCTAACAGGCTTATCCATGGGCGGGTATGGCACGTGGGCCTGGGCCATAGAAAACCCTAATAAATTCGCTGCGATTGCACCTATTTGTGGAGGTGGTGATCCTGATAAAGCTGAACTTATTGCCCATATACCTACATGGGTATTTCATGGTGCTCAAGACGATGTTGTTCCGGTTGAAAAGTCTAAAGAAATGGTTTCAGCATTAAAAGCTGCAGGTGCCACTCCGAGGTTTTCAGTTTATGCAGAAGCAGATCATGACTCCTGGACGCAGACCTATGATAGTGATTCCTTCTATGGGTGGTTGTTTGGTCAGCGGTTGAAATAAACCTTTTTAATCGCGTTTGTTCGCCAGCTTTGTAAAGCTGCAAAAGCTAAAATTTTGAACTTTGCCAGATGGGGTCACATGGTCCAAATTGAAGCATTCAATATTTTTGAATCCTTTTTCAAATACTTGTTTAAGTTCGATTGTCGAATATTTTGAGATCTCAATGCCGCTGCATTTATCTGGCCCTGTATCCGAAAAGGTACCGATTACCAAATGACCATTTGCTTTGATGCCGGATTGCGTATTCTTAATATAGGCTTGAATATTATCCTGGCTTCCAAGGAAATGGAAAACAGCCCTATCATGCCAAAGATCATATTCTCGATCAGCATTAAAGTTAGTTATATCGCTTACAATCCAATTGACCTTGTTGGCATTGTCACCTAAGCGCGCTTGTGCCCGTTCTATCGCTTTTTCAGAAATATCAAGAACCGTTACATCCTGGTATCCATCTTCAAGAAGAAAGTCTACGAGGAAACTATCACCGCCTCCAATATCAATAATACTTTTGGTTTTGTCAGGTTGAAGTGTATTAATCAAATCAAGGGATACAGTTGGTTTTGATTGAAACCAACTGACTTCTTCAAACTTACGTACGGTGTAAATGTGATCCCAATGCTTTTTTCTTTCTGCAGGCTCGATCATGAAATGATAACATTTTACCAGTCTGAATAAGTTTCTTCAGGTCCTGAATAAAAAGATTTATCAGATACAAATATGACAAGTAACATGACGCAGTCCAAAAACATGCTGAAGTAGGATGAAAAGTTAATACCATTCAGGATATAGCTGGAAGAGCTATCCTTGGAAAAAATATACACTTTGATTGCCGCGTATATGAGACTGACTGCGAGGGTGCCTATTGCAAAAGGGATAGTCACTTTGGAACGAAAGAAAAAGAGTATCCCGGAAATAAAAAACAGCAAAGCTACGAGGACACCCCAGTATCCAAGAGTGGTTGCCCATTTCTTAAAATAATCGGTCATATACATCATATCCTTTATAGTCTTGGCGACATCAAGTTTTTGGGTACTGCTGTCTTTGGTCACTGAATCAGAAAGCATTTCCAATACCTTTATATCCGTTGAGTCTAATTCTTCGTTATTGATCTCAACCTCCATGTTGTCCAGAATGGAATTGGACATTTTTAGCATTTGTTCGGTTTTGGCCATTTTAATATTATTAATGGCTCCGCAACCTCCAAAGAGGAGAAAAAATATTGCAACAGTTGTTGCCCAGGTAGGTCGTGAATTCATTTGTATTCGTTTGCAATTAATTTAAGCTAAAGTTGCCGAAGCCTAGCATTATATCGGAGTATAGTTAGAATATAATCGACAAAGACACAATTATACCTTCTCCATGATTAAGGCATAGCCCTGTCCGACGCCAACACACATGGTTGCCAGCGCATATTTAACCTGTTTTTCATGTAATTCCAGTGCTGCGCTGAAACTTATACGCGTTCCCGAAGCACCTAGCGGGTGTCCAATAGCAATGGCGCCACCATTTGGATTAATGCGTGAATCGTCATCAGCGATACCCAGTTGACGTGTGCATGCCAAACTTTGAGCTGCAAATGCTTCATTAAGTTCGATGACCCCGATTTCATCCAGTGTCAAACCTGCCTTTTTTAATGCCTTATTTGTAGCGCCCACTGGACCTATTCCCATAATACGCGGTTCAACACCCACTACAGCGGAGCTCACAATTCTGGCAATCGGATTTAGGTCATATTTCTTCACCGCTTCATAGGAAGCGAGGATCACCGCTGCGGCACCGTCGTTTAGGCCTGAAGCATTACCTGCGGTTACTGTGCCTCCCTCTTTTTTGAAGGCTGTTCTTAATTTACCAAGCACCTCCAAACTGGTATTAGGTTTTATGAATTCATCATTTTCAAATACAATAGCTGGTGCTTTGCGTTGGGGTATTTCAATGGAAGAAATTTCTTTTTTAAACCTTCCTTCTTCCCTGGCTTTAGTAGCCTTCATTTGTGACCAATAGGCAAATTTATCTTGATCTTCTCTGGAGATATTATATTTCTCAGCAAGGTTTTCTGCGGTTGTGCCCATCCCGTCGGTACCATATAAAGCCTTCATTTTTGGATTCACAAAACGCCATCCAAAACTTGAATCATGCATCTCTGCATCTCGACCAAATGGCTTAGATACCTTGGAGATTACCCAAGGACCACGGGTCATGTGTTCGACACCACCACTGATAAAAATATCTCCATCTCCGGCCTGGATGGCACGATGTCCGTGGACAATAGCTGACATGCCTGAAGCACACAATCTATTGACGGTTTCTCCAGGGACACTCCAAGGCAGACCTGCTAACAACAAGCCCATTCTGGCAATATTTCTATTGTCTTCGCCAGCTTGATTCGCACAACCAATAATCACATCAGCATAGGCGTCTGCAGGAATGTCAGGATTTTGTTCGATCAATTCCCTTAGGGTATGTGCGAGCAAATCATCCGTCCTTATTGTGGAGAGGGTACCTCCAAAATTTCCGAAAGCGGTACGGGTCCCATCAATGATGTATGTTTCTTTTTTCATTCTGCAAATGTCTGAATTTTAGAATTAATCGATTTCAAGTATTTAGCCTTCTTAATGATTCTACTTCCATACCAACTGAAGGCTTCTCCGTCTACCAAAAGGATTTTGGCGTCTGGAAGTTCATTTTGAAGTTCTGCGATATGTTTTTCCTTAAATGGAAATGGCTCGGAGGAGAGAAGTATAAATTGGGGTTTCTTTTGCTTAATATCATTAATAGTAACTTCAGGATATCGTGTCAAATGGCCAAATACATTTTTAAAACCCACACAGTCCAGCATATGATTGATAAAACTATCTCCACCTACTGTCATATATGGATCTTTCCAGATGAGGTAGACGGCAGATGCTGTCTGTACTGGCTTTAACCCTGAAATCACAGCACTTAATTGATTTGACAACTTCTGAGCCAGAGCTTCCTTGTTTAACAATGCCCCTAAAGTTGATATCAATTTAATATTGTCTTCTATTGTTTTAATATCTGTAACAATGACCTGGGTATAATCCATTAAGGTCTCAATTTGATCCTTCGTATTTTCTTCCTTATTGGCGATGATCAGATCGGGCTGAAGGGCCATAATTTTTTCAAGGTTCAAATTTTTAGTGCCGCCAATACGCGTTTTGGAACGGTACCATTCTTCAGGGTGAACACAAAACTTCGTGATCCCTACAACCTGCTCCTCCATTTCTAGGTCATAGAGTAGTTCTGTAATCGATGGCACCGTTGATATGATTCGAAGACATTTTGATGTCAAAGGTCTAAGGATTTATAGCTTTATGGTGAAATATAAATATCTTCAAGAGATTATATTATACAATATGAAAAAACTTCTTAGTACAGTCATTCTTTCCCTATTCGTTATTTTGGTTTATGGTCAAGATGTTGACCCTCAACTGTGTGGAACGCCAAGCTACCGCTCGGATTGGCTCAAAAAGTATCAGGCTAATCCAAAAGCCTATGATTTAAAAAGCGCTGAAATTATTAATGTTCCTATTACTGTAAATCGATTGGCAGAAAATCATGGCAATGGACGTATGCGTGCGACCAATGTTCTCAGAGCCTTATGTACTTTGCAGCAGGATTTTGAAGACAGCGATATAGAATTTTATCTAAAGTCGCCAATTAGGGATATTGATGACAATGACTTTTTTGATCATGAGACTGTAGTGGATGGAGGATTAAAGATGTTTGAGTATAACGAAGACGGCGCCATTAATTGCTACCTGGTCAGAGACGCTGCAGGAAACTGTGGTTATAATTTACCATGGGCTGGTGTTGCCGTGCAGGAATCTTGTGCGCGACCTGAGGATCATACCTGGGCACATGAAATGGGACATGCCTTAAAGCTTCCGCATCCTTTTCTTGGATGGGAAGGCGGGATATCCCATGATAATTCACAAGCGCACCAGTATGATAATCCGGCCCCTGAATTCGTATTATATAATTACACCAACTTCAAGGACTCTTTAATCCTTGACACCATGATTATAGATACCTCGTGGGTGGAAAAGATGGACGGTAGCAATTGTAATGAAGCGGCTGATGGGTTTTGCGATACAAAACCGGACTACCTCTATCAAAGGTGGCCCTGCACGAATGATTCAATAAGTTTTACAGAACAGACAGACCCAAATGGTGTAAAGTTTAATTCTGATGCTTCGCTCATAATGTCTTATGCATTTGATAATTGTGCAGCCAGATTTACGGATGAGCAAATCGGAGCAATGCGAGCCAATGCGCTTGATGAAAAAGGAGACTTTACTTCAACAGGAATGGTTTTCCCTGACCCTGTTGATCCATTGTCGATTGAATTGAATTACCCAATAGAAGATGAAGTAGTCTTTTTCAGAGATGTTGAATTTGGTTGGGAGGAATCACAGGAAGACCAGTTTTACCTTTTTCAAGTGGGCGTAGAGCCCAGCTTTAGCTTGGTTTTATATGATACGATAGTCGATAGCCCGTCATTAACATGGCATGAAGCAGATATAAGTTGGGGCCGTCTGTACTGGCGCGTGCGTCCCTTTACAGCTAACCAGTTTTGTACTGAATATTCAACAAGCGGTCAATTTTTACCGTCTGAGACTTCTTCCGTGAAAGAAGAAATCAGGCAGGATTTAACGTTGTTCCCTAATTTGATTGAAAATAATATACCGGAGGTATATCTGCGTAATTCGGATGGGAGATTTGATCAATCCAGGTTTAGATGTCTGGATATTAACGGTCGAATTATCTCTTCAGGAAGGGTAGCGTTTGATAAAATAAGTTTGGAGCAGGGAAAACTGATGTCAGGAATTTATTTTATTCAAATTGACAATGGTGCAGCGCCCATCAATTTCAAATTGGTGGTTATTTAAGATGAAGCCTTTTCAATAATTAGATCTATTAAATTCTGTATGCCGGGCTCATCGGGGAAGTATGGCATCCTTTGAATCAAGCTGAGGATATGTCCGGCTGTGGTAGCACCTATGGCAAATATTATTTCTCCGTTGTAATTGTATTTCTCAAAATATGTCTGAGCATTTAATGGGCTCGTAAATGCAAGATGACTGCATCCAGAGATGTCAAAGTTTTTAATTTTGGTGTTTTGATAAACTTTCAGTGGATAATGATTTTTTGTAGAACTGAGGTTCTCCAGAAAATTAAGGGATTCAGTGCCTTGTGGAATCCACATCACACTATCTCCCAAAAGCGTATCCAATTCCCCTAAGAGTTCAGATCCTGGTTTGCTAGCAATATAGTTGGGTTGGTGTTTTGTCACCCTTTCAAAATAAGCAGCAGATCCAGAACCCATTACCCCATATCTTATGTAAGTATTGAAAGCCTGTTGTTTGAAAAAGTACTTAATCCCATTTTTACTATAAAAAAATATCCATTCAGGGTCTACCGAGGGCAGATTAAAATGCAGGGCTTCGATATTTAGAAGTGAAAAATGGGTGGTCTCAAACCCAACTTCTCCAAGT
>JABDJE010000127.1 GCA_013002625.1 Saprospiraceae bacterium
TTGCAATCACCTGACTTTGAGACACGCCTGGCCATTATGCAAAACAAAATGGGTACAGATGTCGACAAAGAACCAAACAATGTCGTTGAGTATATATGTTTCAATATCAAGAACAATATCCGGGAACTCGAAGGCGTAATGATTTCCTTACTTGCTCAAGCCAATTTAAATAACCGATCAATCGATACAGAATTGGCCAAAGAAGTAATCCAGAAATTTGTTACACAAGTCCATAAAGGTATCTCAGTTGAGAACATTGCTCAATTGGTTGCCGACCACTTTTCTGTACCCGTTGAGAAGCTTTCCAGCAAGACCAGAAAACGAAATGTGGTCATTGCAAGGCAACTTTCTATGTATTTGGCAAAGCACTATACAAAATCAAGCCTGAAAACCATAGGTGATAATTTTGGAGGTAAGGATCATTCTACCGTTATTTATAGCATTAACACTGTAAAGGATCTAATTGACACAGACACTTTATTTAAAGATACTGTCGCAGAGCTTGAAAAGAAAGTCGAAATGAGCCTGCTGACATAAAATAATGTCAACATGATCAATAAACTAATACTAACGTTGATAGTATTATTTATTGGGTTACAAAGTCACGCACAAAAACCGAATTCTGATTATAACATCCGCCCCATTGAGGAATTGAACTCCTATGGAATTGGCGATGCTTATCCCTGGTTATCCAATGATGCCTTCAGGCTTTATTATTGTGGTAATAACAACAGTACAGGGCTTACTGAATTATATCTAAGCGAACGCACTTCACTCGACGGGAAATTCGAAGCGCCTGAAAAGTTGAATGTCAATGTCGATGGATATGATAACCTCTCCCCTTTCCTTTCACGGGATGAATGTGTAATTGCTTTCACAGTTAGAAAGGAAAATGAGAAAACCCTTACGGAAATATATGTTGCAACAAGGCCAAACAGGAACCATGATTTTGCTCTGCCTAAACCAATCAAGCTCACAGGATCAGTAAAAGGCGAGTTAATCAGTCCAAGCTTTACCCAGGATCTTAATGAATTGATGGTGTTCCATTTCTACAAAGGACAGACATCCATCATGCAGTTTGAAAGAACCGGAACAATGCAGTACGCCTTACGCAATACCATTATTCTGGAAAACAACGCAAAATTGAAATCCGGTAAATTATCATCCAATGGACTTGAATACTATTTATCCATTGAAAAACCAGGTCGCAATCCTTCTATCCATATCATGCGAAGACCAAGTCTCGACAAACCATTCAACCGTCTGCATATTTTTGATCACGAAGTTTTAAATGATAATTATTACAGAAACCATCAACCCTATTTCACGTCAGATTTAAATCATATTGTTATGGTGCGCAGCGGTGTAAATCACTGGAATCGTAATGACATGTATATCGCAACCAAATCTGTTGAAATGGACGATGATTATGTAAAGTTTGATCGCAAACATGTTAAAGTTTTTCCGAATCCGACATCAGATGTCCTGTATATCGAAAACCTTTCACAATTAAGCCTGGATATGATGATTTTCAATACAAACGGACAAAGGGTTCGCAAATCTGAAGCCTTTGAGATGCATAAAATGATCGATCTTGGTGATCTGCCTTCAGGATTTTATTTGGTACATTTAATTAACAGGGAGACTGCTAAACGACTTGTCTTCAAGGTTCAGAAAATTAATAACTAAGCACAACCGAAAACATGGATGTAATCAACGTGATGGAAAAGTTCAGTCTTTTCCAGGACCAATGGAGTCCCAAGGTGATCGCTGATCTGAATGGGCAGCAAGTGAAACTGGCAAAAATAAAAGGAGAGTTTGTATGGCATGACCATAAAGATGAGGATGAACTCTTTTATATTTTAAAGGGCAAACTCAAAATGCAGTTCAGAGACGGTGTAAAGCTCATAAAAGAAGGTGAAATTATCGTTGTACCCAAAGGTGTGGAACATAAACCCATTGCAGAAGAAGAAGTCTGGGTGATGTTGTTTGAACCCGCCGCCACGAAACATACAGGCGATGTGGAAACAGACATGACGGTTAAAAATTATGAACGGATTTAAAATTCCGTCTGTGTATTCATCATTTGCCAAATCTTATCTTTCAGCGTATCTATACCTTCCTGTGTCGCGGATGAAATAAATTGATAAGGAATATCCAGATCCAATTCAGCAGTAATCATTTCTTTCAAATCTTCATCGATCAGATCACTTTTTGAAATGGCTAAAAACCGTGGTTTGTCCATCAGTTCCGGATTGAACTTCTCAAGTTCATTGAGTAAGACACGATACTCCTTATTAATATCATCGGACTCTGCCGAAATCAGAAATAACAACAAGGCATTGCGTTCAATATGCCTTAAAAAGCGAATTCCTAAGCCCTTTCCTTCTGCAGCACCTTCAATGATGCCGGGTATATCCGCCATAATAAATGATCGCGTATCTCGGTATTTTACAATGCCCAGGTTAGGTATTAAAGTTGTAAAAGCATAGTTGGCAATTTTAGGTTTGGCTGCTGACACCGTAGCTAATAATGTCGATTTACCAGCATTGGGAAACCCTACCAGACCCACATCTGCCAGGACTTTTAATTCAAGTATTTTCCATTCGTCCTTACCTTCTTCACCTGGCTGCGCAT
>JABDJE010000128.1 GCA_013002625.1 Saprospiraceae bacterium
CTTAAACTCATTGAGGTGTTCAAAGTTTTTAATATCAAACTTTTGATCCGGGTCAACAAATCTGAAGGATGTATTGTACGGCAATTCTTTATCCACCCCCAAAATGAGTCGACGCAATGCTATCAAATCACTTGCCGAAACCTTCATGTCATTATCAAGGTCAGCAGCAAGTAATTGACGTGCATCACTAAATCGAGTATTGCCCAGAATATGGTTTTGTATATGTAGGATGTCCAGTGTAGAAACATATTTAAGCAGTTCATCATTCTTATAGGCTGTAATTTTAACGCCCTCTTGAACTAGCATCTCTAAATTAAATTCTCCAGAGCTTAAACTTATATTATCGATCATCTCAACATCATTAAATATCTGCAGTTTGAAATTATTCACAAGATTACCATACATGTCCTTAATCTCACCTTCTATCATTCTACCCTGCTGGCAGATATTGGCGTTTGAGATAACAATTCGAGATTGGCAAGAAGCGCTGTTGTTCTGGTCATCCCAAATCCAAAGCTCCATTATTTCTCCTTCTACATCATTACAATCCAAAAAAGTACTGGCAGAACCAAGGTTTGAATCCCAAAAATACACGCCATCATCTCCATATTCTGAAGGAGCAGCAGGGACGGTTTGTCCATTTTGGATTTTAAAATAATGGTTTAATGAATTGAGTAGTGGTAGGTTATCAGTGAACGTAAATCTCAATGGACTGCCACAATCGTCAACAAGGTTAAGATGTGTATCAGAAGCCCAAATTTCTACACGTTTATCCTGCGCATCAAGTGTCACCGCAATTGATGCGTAGCAATAAGGTATCGGTGCCAACTCATCCACAACTGTAACAGTCTGTTGGCAGGTGGAAGTATTATTACATCTGTCCGAAACTTTCCATTCAATAACGTGATCTCCGACATTCCATTGAAACTGAGCCGAACTGCTTTGATAAGATTTTCCTTCATAATAATGGCTTACAAAATAATCAGGTACTGCAAGACACTCCTGAAAGTATGGGATGGAATAATCCAGATTTATAATGCATTCTTCTTTGTCATTTATACTGACTGTAATATCCTCACATTCGATGCTTGGTGCGATATCATTTTCAAAATATATCTGTTGTACATGTGTTATTACCCCAGAAGTTTGGTTTGATTGTACATACGCGCACCAGTCTATGATCGTCCAGGTTCTGACCAATACGCCACACTCCCATCCCAAATTCGTCAGATTATCTTCGTAAGAAATTGCGAGTTCATTGCAAAGACCGCTTTGCTCCTGAATGGCATAAATGTCGGACAAAGGATCGGTAAATAATGGGTCTATACATTTGTTTAGAATTAAATAATCCTCCGGTAATTTCAGATCTTGTAATTCAAACGAAGATAAATTCTCAATGGATATTTTCGTTGAACATTCATCTAAGAGCGTACCATCAATACCGCTGTAAAGAAAGTAATTGGTTACTATTGATTCGACCTCTCCACACAGATTGGGTATTTCATATTGCACCGAATCCATAATAGTTAATAGCTCACACTCGCCTTCATCAACCAGAGCACCCGGGACCCTAAAGTCACCTGTATTATAATCAAGGCAATCTACTGTCACATCATTACCGCAAATTAAACCCACGGTATTATTGGGATTAATAGCAAGACGAACAATACAAGTGGAATAATTAAATGCTCTGTCATACACCAATAATTCAGCAATGCTATCCTTGCAGCAAAAATAATCTGCTTCATAATAGGTTTTCCCTCCGGCTGAAAACAACTCCCTGCGCATATCTTCATTCTCGAAGCACCCCATATCTGGATTGCGAATTCCAAAATGAACTGTGGAGCAATTATCAAGGCTGCCATCATCCAATACTTCTGCATCTATGCGTACATGGTTGCCTTCTTGTATGCTGGTTACGTTATAACCTTCGCAGATTGCTGTTGGTGGTAATTTATCAACGAGCCTTACTCTTATAAAAGCTGTTGAAAGATTGTTGCATTCATCCGATACAGATATTCTAAATGCGTAGCATCCCTCTTCTAAATCTGTAATTCTAAAGTCTGCTTCATCTATCAATAAAAAATTCTGGTCAGCTAAATTATCATGACAACTTTTCAATTCAGCCCAAGCATAAGTTACACTGATTGGGCTGGCATCCTGTATTTCAAGATAACTCAACAATTGATGGGCTGATATTTCTGCAGTACAATAAATATTATCGATATCAATTATTAAAGTTTCATTTGGATGATTCAATACCGGAGGAATTGTATCCTGTATTTTAATAGTCTGAACTACATCAAGGAATTCTCCTGCACACCAATTTATTAAATGCCATGTTCTCAATATTTTGTAACTGCAACCACAGGTTTCAATTCTGGTATCTTCAAAATCGATATAGATATTACAATCTTGTGGTAAGTCGTAAGCATCTACATGCTTACCATTTAAATTAAACCTTCCAGATTCAATCGGGTCTGGATAATTATTGCCGTTTATATCCCAACTTTGATTGTTGCAATCAAAACTAATATCATCTGGGAAATCAAAAATTTTAAGGTCAATGGCCTCTGAAAGTACTGTAACTTCGCAGGAGGAAGACTTATTCCCACTTGAATCTTCCACTTGTAATACATAGTAGTATTCATCAATATACAGGCTGTCATTCAATGTAAAACATTGGTCTCGATTTCCCTGATCAAGAATATTGAGTTGGACATCATCACAGTTATCATAAGATAATATAGAAGATGGGTTCCATTGTACGTCAAAACATGACAACCTTACAGTATCCGGGCACTGAATAACTGGTGCAATTTTATCCTCAACGACTATCTGCCCCCAACAAGTATTGCCAGAACAAGAATTTAGAACTTCAACTTTTAAAGTATCCCCTAAATAAGTCATGCCATCAACCTGGCTCCCTAGGTTAAAACCTGACGGATCTATCACATTAACTTCAAACTGCCCTTCCAATTCAGATTCATTAACCAGAATTTGAAAAGGAAGAATTTCGGTATTACATGATCCTGTAAGAGATATATTGACAAGGTCTTCACATGCCATGACTTGATGTCCAACTTGCTCAATTTGTATTGGAATAATGCTAATGCAAAAGCCATTACTGATAAGCCTGGCATATACTATTTCATGATCTTCATTGATTTCATAAATCGGATTTATGTCTGCATTTGCATCAAATTCAGTGAGGTGAAATGAACTAACAAAATTACCTGAATCACCATCTGTCTCCTCCCCGTCTCCATCTCCATCCGGATCAATAAGATTTGTCAACTCTATTAACTCTATTGACAAATCTGTCAGAAGGTGACAGCGACTGTACGTTAAGCTTGTATCATAGAACAGACATGTTGATACAAACGCGGCATCTAACTTATCCTCATCCAATGGATCATCTGCACCTCCATGGCTATCATCGCTGATCTCATCATCTACCTCTCTTGCATTTTCTTCATTTTCTTCAAGATCATCCTCATCCAATGGGTTGTTCTTATAGACACTACTTGATCCAATAATTTCCGCTTCATTGGGTAATTCTATCAGCGTATTATTTTCTTTTACCCTTAAATTAATAAATAGAGTGGTTGA
The DNA here is from genome assembly GCA_013002625.1 of Saprospiraceae bacterium. GTDB lineage: Bacteria > Bacteroidota > Bacteroidia > Chitinophagales > Saprospiraceae > RFSX01. The sequence continues at coordinate 3,613 of JABDJE010000128.1, forward strand.
TGTTCCTGCTGGCAGTGCAGGTATACGCGTTATTATCTCATCATTCTGCAGTTCCCAATCTAAAGGGTTGCCAGTAACCTGTATTGTATTTCTATCTAAGCTAAAATCAAAAGCATCGATTGGACGGTCCACTACAAGCACTTCAAAAGCATCAACTGTTCCTTGATTAAACACATCGATTTCAAACCTGACTTCGTCACCATTCATGACAACTTGAGGACCATCAACTCTTTTACGAATGGCAAGGTCAAAACAATGTATCAAACTTAAGGTCATCTCATCTGTAACAATACAGCCATTGTTATCCGTAACAGTAGCTTCGAAAGTTATATCTCCCGGTAATAAACATGCTGAATCAAAAACTGGATCACCATCAACGGATCCCGTAATAATTCCTTTTGTTGCACCCGTCATGCCAGGAT
>JABDJE010000132.1 GCA_013002625.1 Saprospiraceae bacterium
TACTATTCCTAATGGTAAGCTTACTAGAAATACTTTTACTTTCAAGAGTGACTATGATATCCATGACAGAATTAATGTTGGTATCAAAGGTAGTTACATCAATACTGAAGGTAGAAACAGAAACATTACAGGTTACAACAATGGTAACCCAATGCAGGCATTTACGCAGTGGTGGCAAACTCAATTAGATGTTGAAAGATTGAAGAATGCTTACAGAGTAGATGGTACGCAGCAAACTTGGAATGCCGTAGGTCCAATCGTAGACGGTGACGGTAATCTAATCGAGTTTAATTCAGCGCCTAACTTCTTTGATAATCCTTACTGGGTAAGAGATAATTACCTACAAGAGGATACAAGAAACAGATTTATTGGAGGTGCGAATATGACGATCGATCTTGCTGAAGGTCTTTCACTTGCAGGAAGTATCGGTACTGATTTTTATCAGACTTCTGATATTGCTGGTATTCCAGTTGAATCAGTTGAAACTTCACTATACCAGGAAAATGAATTTAGATTCAATGAAACCAACATGGAGGTTAGATTGAATTATAATACAAATCTATCTGACAGAGTATCGTTGAATGCCTTTGTCGGTGGTAACAGAATGCGTCAGTTGAGAAGAACAACATTTGCTTCTACGAATGGTGGATTGAGTCTTGATGGCTTCTACAACATTAGTAACTCAGCAAGTTCTCCAACAGTAACAACAAATGAGTTTAACTGGGGTATTAACAGTGTGATGGGGTCCGCATCATTTGGATTCGACAACTGGTTATACTTAGATGTAACTGCAAGAAATGACTGGTCTTCTACATTACCAGAAGGCGAAAACAGCTACTTCTATCCATCAGTTACATTAAGTGCAGTGCTTTCTGAAAAACTATCAACTGATATAAGTAAGTTGTCTTTCTTGAAAGTACGTGCTTCTTATGCTAAAGCTGGTAACGATGCACAACCATATCAATTATTTGATGTGTTTACGCCACTTGTACCTAACTTTGGCTCATTCCCTAGATATGGTGTACCTAACTCACAGAACAATCCATTCTTGAAGCCTGAAACAACAACAGAAATCGAGTTTGGTGTTGACGCTAGATTCTTCAATAACAGATTAGGAGTTGATATTGCATATTTCACAAGAAATACAAAAGATCAAATCTTCTCTGTACCAGCATCTGCTGCAACAGGTTATACTTCAAGAATTTTGAACTCTGGAGAAATGCAGAATTCAGGTATTGAATTACAACTATCAGCTACACCAGTTCAAACAAACAATTTCTCTTGGGATGTTGGAATTAACGTATCCAAGTTGAGCAACGAAGTTGTAGCATTGGCTGACGGTGTTGAGTCTATCAACATGGGAGGTACTTGGGCTGCTGACTTAAGAGTTCAACAAGGTGTAACTTACATGGCATTATACGGTCAAGATTACGTATATGATGATGCAGGTAACAGATTGGTTGACGAAAACGGTAATTATCAATTTACAGCTGACAGAGTTTATTTAGGTTCTGCATTGGCTGACTGGATTGGTGGTGTTCGTACTGGAATTAACTACAAAGGATTTAGTTTAAGTGGTTTGGTTGACTTCCAATTTGGAGGTATCATGCACTCTACTTCACTACAGTGGTCTAAGTACTCTGGTATGCACCCTGAAACTGTTGAATACAACGGTCAGACTGACATCAGAGAAAACGGTATGATCCTAGACGGTGTTAAGGAAGACGGAACAGCTAATGATATTCCAGTTGATCCTCAGACTTATTACCAAACATTCTGGAGAAGAGCAGCACCAAATGTATTCTCTACAGACTTTGTTAAATTGAGAGAAATTGCTTTCGGTTACACAGTACCTAATTCAGCGCTTTCAAACACTGGTATTAGAGACGTAAATGTTAGCATTATTGCAAGAAACGTTGCGATTTTACATTCAGACGTTCCTTTCATTGACCCTCAAGTAGTTACCGGTGCTGGTAATAGACAAGGACTAGAAAATGCTCAGGTTCCACCGACAAGATCTGTTGGTATAAGCCTTTCATTTAAATTATAAGATTCAAAAAAGTAGAAACACATGAAAAATTTAATAAATAAATTTTGGGTCTTTATGGCCATTGCAGTAGGACTGGGAATAACCAGCTGTAGTGATGTTACGGAATTAAATGTTGATCCGAACAGCCCGACAGCAGTGCCTGCTTCAAACTTAGTAACTCAAGCTCAGTTTGCGCTTTACGACAGAATGCATTCTCGTGTATACAATGGAGAGTGGACGATGTTAATGGTGCAACATTGGGCACAAAATGAATATGCAGAAGAGTCTAGATACCTTGCAGACAGAAATACCTTTGATGGAACATGGGTAGCTTTTTACGCAAGTGTATTAAATGAATTGACTGCTGCAAAAGGAATTATTGAAGCTGATGAAAATATTCCTCCAGCTAGAAAAGCAAATCAGTTAGCCATCATTGAAGTATTAATGGTGGATGCATTTCATGCTGCAACGGATGCATGGGGAGATATTCCTTATACTCAGGCAATTAATCCTGAATTTCCAAACCCATCTTATGATTCACAGCAAGCAATCTACACTGATTTGTTAAGTAGATTAGATGCTGCGATTGGTAGCATGGATGCTTCTACGGGATCTTTCGATTCTGGAGATGTTATCTATGGCGGTGATGTGGCTTCTTGGAAAAAATTAGCGGCTTCAATTATGATGAGAATGGCAATGCGAATCTCTGACGTTGATGGTGCTACAGCTGCAACCTATGTAACGAGAGCAAACGATGCTGGCGTTCTAGAAAGTACTGCAGACAATGCCTTATTTGTATTTGATGCTGAACCAGATTTATCTAATCCTTTATACAGAGACAATACTCTGAATAACAGAGATGACTTTGCAGTAACAGATGTATTAATCGATCACCTAAAAGCTACTGGTGACCCGAGGTTAGAAGCTTATGCAGCTCTTACTCCTTCTGGTGACTATAATGGTATGCCTTACGGATTGACAGATGCTGAAGCATTCGCACTTAAGAGTACGACTTCAAGACCATCTGACGCGGTTAGATCTGCAACTGCACCACATGTTGTTATGGATTTTGCAGAAGTTGCTTTCTTGAAAGCAGAAGCTGTTGAAAGAGGTATAATAGCTGGAGACGCTGCTGCTTACTATGACATGGGTGTAGCTGCTTCTATGGAATACTGGGGCTTCTCTGATGCTTCAGCTTTCTTGGCTGCTAATCCTTATGACGCTGCAAACTGGAAAGAGTCTATCGGTACCGCTAAATGGGTAGCATTCTACATGAATGGTCCTCAAGCATGGTCCGAGTGGAGAAGATTGGATTATCCTCAGTTAGCTGTTCCAGCTGCTGCAAGTAATCCAGTTATTCCTGTAAGATTACCTTATCCTGTTTCAGAAGAAACTAATAACGGTTCTTCCCTAAGCGCTACTACATCAAATATTGATGATATGAGCTCTAAGCTTTGGTGGGATGTTAACTAAACATAGTTTTAAATAAATTTATAGAAGCCTGAACCTTTTGCTTGGTTTGGGCTTCTTTTATTATGCCACGTTACTATCTATATATCATCTTGATTCTGTCAGCCCTAATTCTGACTTGCTGTACCGAAGATGAACCAACCGGTTCAGGGCCTAATCAGATTCCATCTCTATACGATGTAGAAAGGTTTGAATTTCAATCAAAGACATTTCTAAAGGTTGAGAGCAATGCCTATGGATTTGTCATCATATTTGAATTAACAGACGAAATGGCTAACCATACCTTTGAAGCATCGGTCGAAATATTCCCCAGCATTCTAAAAGATGAAGAAGGGGGGCACTGGAACATCTTTGGTGAATGTATAAGCGGACCCTTTGAAGGTCAAAGACTAAAGGCTACAAATGCAACTTATGCTTATTGGTTTACCTGGATAAACTTATTTGAAAACTATTGGTTCAACGGCGAAATAAAAATGAATAATCCCATTCCAGTGGATGACCCCAGTTGGAATATATCAACCGACTATGTCAATGAAGGTGCTATTTTTGATGCCATTCCTTCAATTGATGACCCACAATTTGAGACCCTGTCCTTCAAAGAATGTTTAGAGAATTATAATTTTCTTTCCGAAAATGATCTCGTAATTGTAGCTTCATTAAATGGAGAAACAAAAGTTTATCCAATCAAGATATTGGATCATCATGAAATAGTTAATGACTTACTGGGCGGCGAACCGATTGTGGTCTCATACGCACCTTATACTGGATCTCCTGCTGTTCATCTTGGCAATTATAAAAATGAAGAATACACCTTTGGTGTGAGTGGGCAGGTATACATGAATAATATGTTATTATTCGATAGACAGACATTTAGCTTCTGGTCTCAATTACTCAATAGGGTAGTCACAGGCGAGTTGTTAGGTGCTGAATTGCAGCCAGTAAGTTTTGTACAACTTAAATGGGGTACCTGGAAAAATGCAGCGGACAATTACACTATCTTAAGCGAAGACCAAGGATTTGAAAAGGACTATAGAACACCAAAGTTTGATAATTATATTGCAAATGATAGTTTCATACCTTTTGATGTACCAGTAGCTGATGATTCGCAGCTGAACAAATCCCTGTTTTATGGCCTCAGTATAGCTAATGAAGTGAGGTTATATCAAGAGCCGTAATATATTCATTTGCGCTTTGTCGTTCAAAATACGGTTTCAATAGCGAATTCCTTTTAAATTGCGATATACATGTAATCATATGAGATTCCTAAGCTTGTTACTTGTCCTGTCTATGTTTATGGCTTGTTCAGATGATACTGAACAGATAACTCAAACTCAAGAGGAAGAATCTGTTCGAAACACGGATTGGGATCCTTGTGATTCTCCTTACAGAGACCAGGGCTATATCTATGAAAGAAATAATCAAACCTACCTATGGGCTGGAGAAGACAGCACATGGCATTTCAATATTACAGATTGGGAATTAAATGAGTGCAATTTAAAATATGGCTTAGGGCGGGAATCATTTCCTGCCTTAATGGATCCTCAGTATGTGAATATCTCGGATGTCACGAATAAATATGCTGATTCAGAACAGTGTCTGGTTTTGTATTCCGTTAACACCACCAAGGTTTATCCATATCAGGATATGATTCGGTATGAAGTGATCAATGAAGTAAGTGATGGTAGTCCAGTGATGATTGCATATTGCGTACTTGCCGACCTCGGAGCAATATATACGAGAAATTACTGCGGACATACGCTCACATTTGCATTAACAGGATATACTTATTACGAGCCTGAAGTCTGGGGTGGATTGGATGCCTTTGTGTTATGGGACCGCGATACAGAAAGCCTGTGGTGGCCGCTTATCGATAAGGCTATTTCAGGTAATCTTCATGGCACATTATTAGAAAAACACGACGAAGGCAATTGGGAAATATTGAGGTGGTCGGAAATTAAAGAAAGATTTCCTTCAGCACAGGTCATACAATCCGGGCAAGATCAGCCGGTGCCATCGGACTATCCACGGATTCCTTCGACACAATTGAATTGTAACTAACCCTTGTTATCAATTCCCACAACCACCTATTTTATAAAAAGGAAATGGCTTTTCTTTTTTCTTGGCTCCGTTCTAATACTAGTCAATGCATCTGAGGCCAATGCACAGCATTTCAAGTTCGCTGTTCACGGAGGCATAGGGTTATCGCAGGTTGACGGAGATAAAATAAGTGGTTTCAATAAATTTGTTTATGATATTGGGCTAGAGGGCAGTTATCAGCTATCTTTTAGAAATGAATTTGCTGTGGTCCAAAGTATTACAAGATTTGGATCAAGTACCTCAGAAAATTTTCCAAATTCAGCGCAGGACTATTTTGTTGAATTGTCACTTACTTCAGCAAATATTCTTTTTGCGTTCAGACATAACGTTGGACTTCAAAGCAAAAGAGATGAAGTACGATCAACAATAAGTTTTGGCTTAAAAGTACATCAACTCATTTCTTCTGATTGGGATGTAAAATATAATCCACGCGCTGGAAATAAAGACATTCAAATTGATGGCTTGAAGGACAGGTTTCTAAGTACAGCAGTAGAGTACAGTATTCACGCTGGAAAAGGGGTATTCTTATATTCTACGATGGATATCGTTTTGCAAAGTATTGCAAGCGATGAAGAAAGTAATGGCTTGGTCAAGGGCCTCATACCTTATTACTTTGTTATGGGCGTTAAGTATCAGATATAATTGGAATGATTTGTGTAATTAACATATTAGATTTTTATTTAATATGAATGAAACATTAATCGAGCAGTTTGCAGCGTACCTCAGCCACGAGAAACGCTATTCACCGCGCACAGTACAGGCGTACACGGCTGATTTGTTTCAATTCAGGGACTTTCTAATAACCCAATATGGTGAACTTCAAATTGCCAAACTTACGCACCTGCATCTCAGATCCTGGATGGTACAATTACATAATGACGGTGTGTCCCCCAGAACTATCAATCGAAAGATTTCATGCTTGCGTTCATTTTTTAATTATTTAAAAAGAGAAAGAAGAGTAAAGCGTAATCCCTGTCTTAAATTAATTGCGCCTAAGGTATCCAAGAAATTGCCAGCTTTTATTCAGGAAAACGTAATCCAGGCATTATTCGATGTTATCCTTCCAGATGATTTTGAGGAAGTACGCAATAGGTTGGTTCTTGAGGTGCTGTACATGACTGGAATGCGGCGAAGTGAACTGATTCAACTCAGAGATCGGGATATCGACTTACAGAAATTACAAATTAAAGTTTTAGGTAAAGGGAATAAGGAGCGCTTGTTGCCTTTTGGTGAAAAATTAAAGAAGAAGCTATTGAGGTATTTGGAATTGCGGAAGTGTTATTTTGAAGGTACAAGAATTGATGATTTCTTCTTTGTCACGAACAAAGGTGTTCAGTTATACCCTAAATGGGTTTATAATACAGCGGTGCGCTACATATCGAGCGTTACAACCAGCAATAATAAGTCTCCCCATACACTGCGTCATAGTTTTGCTACGCACCTGATGAATGGTGGGGCCGACCTGAATGCTGTCAAGGAATTACTTGGCCATGCAAATCTTGCTGCAACGCAGGTGTATACACACAATTCGATTGAAAAATTGAAAGAAATTTATAGATTTGCACATCCCAAAGCGGCTCTCAAATAATTTTTAAAAATAATATGAGAGAGTGTTTACATATATCTAAAAAAAGGCTATTTTTGCATTCGCTTTGAAGAAAGCCTACTAGATCATTGACATATGCCGATGTAGCTCAGTTGGCCAGAGCAGCTGATTTGTAATCAGCCGGTCGGGGGTTCGAGTCCCTTCACCAGCTCACAGCAACTCCGAAAAAATCGGGGAGGTAGCGAAGCGGTCAAACGCAACAGACTGTAAATCTGTCGACTCAGGTCTTCGGTGGTTCGAA
>JABDJE010000136.1 GCA_013002625.1 Saprospiraceae bacterium
GCTTATTGGCGGGCTACTGAAAACACAATCGTGGGAGAACGCAGTGTAGGGGATGCACGACTCAATTATGATGAACAGATTTATAGTTGGTTTGACTTTTGGTTAAAAGGAGAAGCCAATAATTTCAAGGAGAATACAGCTAGAGTCCAGTATTATACAATGGGCGCCAACAAATGGCAATCTTCTGAATCCTGGCCACCTGCTTCAGCAAATATGACTAAGTATTATTTAAATAGTACAGAAGGGGCAAATAGCCTATATGGAGATGGCAGATTAATTTTAAATCTATCTGAGAAAACCGGTGTAGACAGTTATACGTACAATCCTATGAATCCGGTAAATTCTTATGGTGGCAATGTATGTTGTACAGGCAACGCTATCGAAGGAGGTTCATTTGATCAGCAGCTTATGGAAACACGCAACGATATACTCGTATACACTTCCGATGAATTGGAAGAAGGCATAGAAATCTCTGGTTTTATTGAATCAACACTGTATGTCGGATCCGATGCGCAGGATACAGATTTCACTATTAAATTGATCGATGTGTATCCCGATGGAAGCGCTTATAATTTAGATGAAACGATTCAACGTGCTCGCTACCGTGAAGGTTATGAAAAAGAGGTGTTCATGAAGAAGGGCGAAGTTTATAAGTTGGAACTAACCCCAATGGCAACAAGCAATTACTTTGCAAAAGGGCATCGCATTCGTATTGAGGTGAGCAGCAGTAATTTTCCAAGATTTACACGCAATTTAAATACTGGAGGCAACAACTATGATGAGTCTGAAGCCATTATTGCCAATAATAAGATATATCATGGTGCGGATTACCCCTCACATATCTCATTGCCTATTATTAAATAATGAAGGCCACGCTAGTATTACTGCATGGTGCATTAGAATCAAGCGGCCAGTTTAATAAATTAATTACGTTGCTGGAGCCCCATTTTTACCTTGAATGCCTTGATTTTGTTGGGCACGGACAGAATAAGGCCGTAGACCGGTTTACAATAGGGGAATTGTCCATACAGTTAAAGCAATACTTGAAATCATTAAACATAAATAAGATGAATATACTGGGATACAGTATGGGAGGCTATGTGGCTTTACATGCGTTGCCTGAAATTTCACCTATGGTTAATTCTATAATTACCTTGGCGACCAAACTTTCCTGGCATGACGAATTTATTGAAGAGGAGTTATTAAAACTTAATCCTGAAACAATTGAAGCTAAAGTGCCAAAACTTATAGTCAAACTTGAACAAGATCATCCCAACTCTGCTTGGAAGGCTATAATACAAGCAACAAATTATATGATGCAGACCATCCAGAACTACCCCCTGGATTCGATGGCTTTAGGCAGCTCAAATTCTAATATCTTTATTGTGCGTGGGGCGGATGATAAAATGGTAACACAAGAAGAGTCCAGAAGCTTTGCAGCAGGATTAAACAATGCAAAATATATTGAATTGGACGCCACACCTCATTTCTTCCACAAAATGGACCCTCAACTTATCGCAAAGACTGTATTAAATATCCTTACAAATGATTAAACGAACTCATCGATATTATTTAATATTATTAATCTCATGTATCATTTGCGTTCAGATACAGAGCCAGGAATACGAATTAACATTCAGAGTGGACATGTCTCATGAGCTCGTATCTGAAAACGGTGTCCATGTAGCAGGCACCTTTCAGACGGAAGCTGGCTTTAGTTCAGATTGGGATCCATCAACCACGGAGTTATTTGATACTAACGGGAACAACATATACGAAAGATCGGTCTCCTTAAGTCCGGGTACTTACTTATATAAATTCGTAAACGGCAGTGCATGGCAGGAAAAGCCTGAACTACCCTCTCCTCTTTGTTCCGTCCATGACGGAAATGGCAACTACAACAGATCCGTCACTATACTCGACCAAGACACCATTCTGCCAACTATTAAGTTTGACTCTTGCCAATCTGTTGTTACATTCTCACTTAAGCTGCCTTCCGAATTGGTTGAAAATGAATTTGTATCCTTGAGCGGCAACTTTCAATCAGATAATAATCTGGGGAGTGATTGGCAAACCAATATTATACGGATGACGGATACGAATGATGATGGCATATTTGAAGTCAGCCTTGCTTTAAAAGAAGGTGATTATAATTATATATACAGTGTAGGAAGCAGTCCAACAACATTTGAAATCTTACCTGACGACTGCGGTCAAACACTTGGTGGCAATCAATACAGACAAGTTTCTGTTACCGGAGCCATCCACAACCTGCCCACCGATATCTTTGGTGAATGCGGCGCATTTGATATTAATACATCAACAGATTATGAGACATATTGGTGGAATGATGTCGTATTCTATGAAATATTTGTAAGGAGTTTTTATGACAGCGATGGTGATGGCATTGGAGATATCAACGGAATTATCGAAAAGTTGGACTACTTGAATGACGGCAACCCCGATACAGATGATGACCTTGGGGTTGGAGGTATCTGGCTTATGCCGATTATGCCCTCACCTTCCTATCATGGATATGATGCCACTGATTACTATGATATCGAATCCGATTACGGGACGCTTGAAGATTTTGAAAATCTAATAGAAGAAGCCCATAAGCGCGGGATAAGAGTAATCATCGACTTTGTAATGAATCATTGTTCCAATCAACATCCTTGGTTTATTGAGTCGATTAATCCCAGTTCATCCTACAGGAATTGGTTTATCTGGAAAGATGTAAGTCCTGGTTTTAGCGGACCATGGGGTCAACAGGTATGGCACAATCGAAATGGCAAATGGTATTACGGCTTATTCTGGAGTGGCATGCCTGATTTGAACTATGACAATCCAGATCTCAAAGACGAAATGCTTAACATAACTGAATATTGGCTTGACTTGGGTGTAGACGGTTTTCGATTGGATGCTATTAAATACCTTGATGAAAATGGCGCACAATTGGAAGATACACCTAAAACCTTTGCATTGCTTGAGGAATTCAATGATGTATACAAAACCAGAAACTCAGACGCATTCACTGTCGGTGAAGTTTGGTCCAACACCGAATCTATTTTACCTTATGTACAGCATGACCGCTTGGATGTATGTTTTGATTTTGACCTTGCCTATGGTATCATTAATGCAGTTAATTTTTCAAATAAAACTCCAATTGAGCAGCAAATAACCACGATTCAAGAAGGCTATAGCAAGTTACAATATGCTACATTTCTAACCAATCATGACATCGATAGAATCTACAATCAACTGGGGCGAAATGTGAAAAGAATGAAGCAGGCTGCAAGTATTTATTTGACCCTGCCGGGCGTGCCTTTCATTTATTACGGAGAAGAAATTGGAATGACGGGAACGGGCGCTCATGAGAATATAAGAAGACCCATGCAATGGGATTCTGGAAACTACAGTGGATTTTCGAATACAAATCCATGGATAGGCCTGGGTGATAACAGCAGCACAAATAATGTAGAAGTACTAAGGCAGGACGACCAATCAATATTTAATCATTATAAAGCCCTGATACACCTCAGAAATAAGTCGGCAGCCCTGAAGAAAGGGTATATCTCCATTCTTGATGATGCGCAAGAAAAGACTTTGAGCTACGCGCGTATACATGATGAAGAGGCCGTATTATTCAGCACCAACCTTGGCAGTCAATTTATTGAAACCAACTATTCAATTGATATTTCTGCATTATTACCAGGTCCTTACGAAGTGAGAGAGGCTTTTACCAATGAGCTTGTGGCAGAGATTCAGATTAACAATGAAGGTGGCTTTGCAAATCTGAGTACAGGCCTTAAACTTGAACCGCGGCAAACAGAGATTCTTATTCTTGCAAAGCGAGAGACAACATCTTTAAGCAAGACAGAACGGGTATCCAAGCCTATTATATTTCCTAATCCATCGAAAGATAGAATCAATATACAATTGCATGATAATTGCTTACTTGAGCAAGCCTCAGTTTATAGTATTGGTGGACGTAAATTGAAGGAAACACAGGATAGCGTGGTTGATCTGTCTGACTTAAGCTCTGGGATATATCTTTTGCATTTAGAGACCTGTTCTGGAACCTCGGTCCATAAGTTGATTAAGAATTGATCAGAAGGGTTTGTCTTTCACTTTTTTCAGGAAACCAGATGTATTAAATCTTCTTCCATAAAATACCTTGACATTGTTGACTCCTCGACTAAGCCAAGAGTTTTCAATATCTACTTGAGATGAATTGGTACTCACGGCAGAAATGCCAAAATAATTTTCTTTTGAATTCCAACCAATAGCTGTTCTGAATGTGCCGCGAATTGCAAATTCAACAAAATCCTCTGTCATACTATTTTCAGGTGTAGTGATGAACGTGGGGCCCATACCAACAACAATTGACAGCGAGAAAAAGAATTTTTCACCTACTACAAAAGTATGCCCATAACCTCCGCTTAAGCCCGTATTTACGTATTTCGCACCTCTAAAATCAATAGACGCATCAAAATCAAACAAATCTGAATCGGGCACTATGGTTGAATCTGCGTCCATGGTAAAGTAGGCAAGATAACCTCCTGCAAGCCATGATCCTGCACTTTTCAATTGTCGTTGATTATAAATAAAAGCCGCTTTGTAAGAAAACTTATCCGGATTAAAGACCTTAACTATATTCACAGCCGTATTGAATGTCCGAATATCTGGCCTTATCGGAAATACAAGATCACCCAGATTATACCTGGAATCAAACAACCAGGGCTTGACCGCATAGAATCCTTGATATCTTTGATAATGAAAGTCGATTACGAATTGTCTTAAATAAGCATTAACCTGTAAATCCAATCGTTTGCTTTCACCATATATATCGTCATCATCGTTGATAAATGGTAAGTTAAATGCCAGATCAAAACCCAACCATTTGTGCACAAAACCCAGACCAACATTGAAGTTTTCATTAGGCTTGTAGGTCACCGATTGCTGCGTTCTGTGATCAAAATGCGTAATATTATTGCTTTTGTTGATGCCGAATAATTTAACACAAAGGAGGTCAGAATAGTCTTTTACGTAACTGGAATTATGCAAAACTTTAACAGCGACACTGTCCTGCCCATTTAAAAAACTGAAATTTGATAATAACAGTAAGGCAATAATAATATGGAAGCAAATGCGGTATTTCATACAGAATATCTTACGAAATTACGTTTTCGATATGGAACTTAGAAAAGAGCCAATACGTTTTATTTTATAGAACAATAGATGATGCTTCAATCAACAACACATATCGTATTGTATTGGTCTGCCCGCATTACCGGATCTGTAATTCTAGGCTTTCTTTTGTTTATGTTATTTGGTCATTTATTTTCGGAAGGCCAGGATGGTTTCAAGTTCGATAATTACTTTGAAATTGCTTTATTTATCTGTTTCCCGATCCTAACTCTGCTGGGTTTGCTTATCGCCTATAAAAAGCCATTGGCCGGCGGTATTATCTGCCTGCTTTCGATGATTGCCTTTTTCTCATTACAAGGAGGTGATGTCACGGCAAACATATATTTATTATCTCC
>JABDJE010000138.1 GCA_013002625.1 Saprospiraceae bacterium
TGCCCAAATAGGATCATTAACAGCCGAAGTAGGCAACCTTTTACACTTGACAAGTTTTCCATCTGGGGCAAGATAGGCCACATTTCCTGGAACAAATTCTTCATCTGGCCATTCTTGGACAACTTCACCACAATTATTAATCAAGAATACAGAACCTTGATTATGAGGATACAAGAGGTTATAGCCTTCGTACGATTCCTCTTCATCATAACTAACCAGCCCTACCGTATTCTGGCTGTATAGGAGAGTAAATCCAAAGAGGAGGCCAAGAAATAGTACAAATCGCTTCAAGAAAAAGAAATTATTAAAAAAGCCATACCCAAAAATTGAGTATGGCTTTTCATTATGTTAAATATGATTGAATTTCAATCAACTCATATTAGTTCGCTAAAGTAAATGGCCAAGGGCCCCCGTTGTTAAAGATGGTAGATGTACCGGACTCACCATAGGTATTATCCCAGGTAATTAGCCACTCATCACCGTTAACAGTTGAAGGTTGATAGGTCCAGGTATCACCAAAGACATCAACGAATCCTGTGAAGGATACAACAGCACAAACATCTCCAAATGTTAAAGAACCAGAATCGGCAACCGACCCTGCACCATAACATGCGCCATATGCGCCAAACGACCAATCGCTAAATACATAAGTACCAGCACTTGTTTGGATAATGTCTACCGTCCCTGTAACGGTACTGCCATTACACCATACATCAGTTGTTTCGAAATTATAGGTGCCATCAAGGTCTGAAGGACATCCTGCAACTAGGTTGAAGGAAAAGTGTCCCTGGAAAGCGGAACCATTAACAGCAGCTGTTGAATTAGCAGCACCGAAAACACGTCCATCATCCAATGTCAGGAATCCATCTACTTCAAAAACATCACCTGCGCTTACATCCGCTTCGGTAAGACCGAGAGCTGTCAACATTTCTGTTGCTTTAACGGATATGTTTGATAATCCTTTAAATCCGCTTGGCAGATCTTCAAAGTCAGAAGCGCTAAAGCTTTTAAAGTCAATCGGCCCTTTACTATTGTTTCCATTAGAAGGATCGTTATCGTCATAAGTAAGCTTCAGGTCATATGAGGATATCAGTGCGCCTTGTTCTAAATCTACTAATTCAACAGAGTAAACATAGTTTGCTCCCTGAACATCAAACAGATTTACAAAACGCTCATTTTCCGATACCAACCGCACATAAGCTCCCTTCCCTGCAATATCGAAAGTTGCAACTGGTCCCAAGCTTTCATCTGCACATGAGATGAAGAAAAGGACAATTGCAAAAGCTAAAAATTTAATTCTCATTTTATATTATTTATAAGTTAATATAACTTTCGTTTAATAGGCAAATCCTGCAGGATTCGTATCCCAGAAAACCGGCATATCCAAAGATTTTTGCTCAACAGTAGCATTTCTGTTCACAAAATCAGAAGGATAAAAGAAGGTTCGGATAAATCCACCTGGATTTGGTTCGAGTGAAGGTGCCATATTGTTTGGCTTTCCTGTTCTTCGCCACATATTGTATGCTTCAAGACCATTACCCCAAAGTGCGATGTAGTATTCCTTCATCACAACATTGAGTTTGTCAGATGCATTGTCATACTGATCCAATACAAACGCAACATATTCGTCTATGTCCTCATCTGTCATTGAATATAATTCAGCAACTGTGGCAGAACCACCACCTCTGATTTCAACAGTGGCAGATAAGGTATTGGGTACTAATGATTCGAAGCTTCTGACCTTCGCCATTGAAGCTCTGATACCACTTTCCAATAACATTCTTGCATCTTCTCCAGTACCCATTTCAAGGGCAGCTTCAGCACGTAAAAAGTCAACAAATGAAGATAACATCAAGGGTTGAATTCCTTGTCCTAAGCCACCGGTAGTTCCTAACTGTTGCGTCTGCTGGAATGATTCATCATCAAACTGTCCTCCTGAGGGATACAGACCATATGCCGTTCTGAATGGGCCATCTGGTGGAATTCCTTCATTGTTGAGGTGATCACGACCAAAATATCCGTCTTCAGTTGCATAACAATAAGGCAACATTGCATCTACCTCTTCATAATGATCAGGTCTCGCAGACTGATCAGGCAAATTGGAGAAGTGACATGAGTAAACATTTACATCTTGTCCAACTGAGTCGTCTGTCTTTCTATAAAAATAGTAGCGCGTACGGGGATCTCTAAATCCTTTTTCCGCTGCCAATAACCACATATAATAGTTTGACATGTAATTTCCGTCTGCATTTTCATACATGTTATTGTAATCCGGGTGACGGGAATTAGGGTTCGTTCGCTGATTGCCATAGTTAAATTGGAAATCATCAGAAGCGCTGGAAATCAAGTTTCCTGAATTAACAGCTGCCAATACATCAGCAGAAGAGCCACCGGCCAATCTTGCAGTTACGGCATTTCTCAACTTCATCGTTGTAGCGGCTTTTAACCATCCACTTGCAGACCCACCGTAGAACAAATCATTTACCGGGCTTCTTGCAGAAGTTCCAGATAATTGTGCTATAGCGGCATCTAGTAAACCATTAGCAGCAGCATAAATATCTGCTCCATTGTCCACTTTTGGAGAAATTATATCTGTACCCTGAAGTGCTTCAGTGTAAGGAACATCACCAAAAATATCAACCAATGATGTTAAAATATAAGCTTGAAGAACTTTTGTGGCACCACTGTGGACATCAAGTCCTTGTACTGCCGCAATTTCTTCCAGAGCCACGGCATCCTGTAAGATCCGAGCATAGGCTACTTCCCATTCGAAATCCCAGTTAGTAGGAGCAGTTGCACTCAAATAGTTGAATGCTCCGGTATGCGCCAACATTCTGGACATACCCGCTACATCAAACCATATGGCATCGATGTAGTTTTCAAATTGTAATTGAATATTGTTGAATAGATCATCAGCATTCGCATTCTCAGGAGCCACTTCATTCGGATTTTCTAAAAAATCCAATTCTGCGAAGTCTCCGCAAGACGCAAAAAGGAAGATGAACGATACAAACAAAAATTTATTTATGAATTTCATATTATTCTCTTTTTATTATTCTAATTGTTAGAACCGTCTTAGAATGTAAATCTGAGTGTTGCACCAATTTTCTTCGCTGTAGGACCTGTTCTAAAGTCAAATCCTCTACCGTTACCAACAGAAAGACTCAATACTTCAGGATCAAAGTTTGTACCTACTGGGAAGTTAGGAGCACTATACCATAAGTTTTCACCCTGGATCGTCAAGCTTGCAGAACCAAATGGCGTATTGGCGAATAATGATGCAGGAAGATCATAAGAAAGAGAAACCTCTCTTAGTCTTACGTTTGTTCCGTCAAAAATTCCACCTTCTCTTGCTCCGAAATATGCATTAAAGAACAAGTCACCAATATATCCCTGGATATCATTAGGAGTTCCATCTTCTTTAACACCTGGCAATACCAATGGAAGGAATCTATCAACATCAGTGTCAACAGTATTACCCCTTGCAAGCATCGCTTGTACAGTTGAAGAATAGATATCTCCACCTTTTTGATAAGAGAATTGGAAACCAAAGCTCAATCCATTCCATGAGAATGTATTGATCCAGTTAGCTGTATAATCAGGATTAGGATCACCAATTACCTGAATTCCAGGAGAAGTAATATAACTACCCTGTGCATCAACTAATAATGATGTTCCATCAGCACCTCTTACAAATGAAGTACCCTGGATAGCGTTGAAAGGCTCACCTGGAATCGCAAAGTTTCCTAAATTGGTATATCCATCAATCAATACTTGATTTACACCTTCTGCAATTGCATCAACTGTACCTTCATTATGTGTCAGGTTCAAATCTGCCTGCCATGTGAATTTACCACGTACAGGAGTGATGTTAATACCTAATTCAATACCTCTATTCGTAATCTCTGCAGCGTTTACCGTTGTATTGGTAAATCCAGTAGAAGGATCGAGGTCAAGGTCGATAATCAGGTCATCTGACTTCTTATTGTATAATGAAAGATCAATTCCGATACGATTTTGCAAGAATCTTGCTTCTAATCCAATCTCTACTTCCTTATGCTTTTCAGCACGTAGATTAGGGTTACCCAATCTGTTAGATACAGAGTTTGTATTCAATGTTCCATTGTTCACGAATACATTTGTGGCAGTTGCCAAAGTATTACGTGTCTGGTAAGGATTTGGATAACCGGCTGAAGTACCGTATCCAACTCTCAACTTCAAATAGTTGATGATGTCATTTCCTCTAAGAGACTCAATCGCCTCGGTAGGAATGATAGATAAACTTGCAGATGGATAGAATACACTTCTATTTTCGCTCTCGAGTGTAGATGTCCAGTCATTACGACCCTGGAAGTTTACATATAAGTAGTTCTTATAACCTAAAGTAGCAGTCGCATATGCTCCAATCGTATTTTCTGTTCTTATCTCAGAATCAGAAGCATTGTCAATAAAGTTACCATGGTTAAAGAGGTTAAAAACAAACTGGTTTGTACTTCTCAAAAACTTGTAATCATAGTCTTCTTTTCTGAAGTTGGTACCGATAACACCATCCAATGAAAGATCATCACTTAACTGGAAGTTATAAAGACCATTCAATACGTGATCAGAAATTCTGTTGAGGGCATTACCTGATTCGAAACGACCATCAATATCTCTTGGTCCACCTCGGTTAACTTTAGTTTCTGCAGCCAATGAATATTGGTCAATACCAATACGATACATTACAGCAAAGGCATCAGAAAACTGG
>JABDJE010000156.1 GCA_013002625.1 Saprospiraceae bacterium
TCCTTGGGATAATCGATCGCCATAATATTGTCAATCAACCTTTCAACTACAAAATACTCATTGAAAATTGGCAATTGAATGGTCACAAAAGGCAGATGTCCGTTTAGTTGGGGTTTTGCTGCGTCCACCATTCTTCTTGCTGCTCTCTTATGGCGGTTATAATGAACAAGCAAATGAAATTGCATAAGGCAGTATACAGTAATTAATACCAAGCACAACAAATACCCTCCAAGAACAATATATGCCCAAACTTCCATTAGATTAATTTAAAGATTGTCCACAATATTTTATGCCCAGCCAGCAAAGTTCCTTTGACGGTTCCAGACACTTTCGATACACCTATCCTTTTTTTATAATCAACCGGAACTTCAGTGCATTTTAATCCCATTTTTGCAGCCTTAACCTGCATTTCAACAGTCCAACCAAAATCTTTATCCTGCATGTTCAAGCTTTTCAGTGCAGTCCATTGAACAGCCCGGAAAGGCCCGAGGTCCGTGAATTGATAATTATATATCAATTTTATTAAAGTGGTTGCCAACCAATTTCCAAATATCTGTTGTGGCTGCATAGAACCCTTCTGTAAATTACCCATGGCCCGTGACCCAATCACCATTTCAAATCCTTGTGATTCAATTGGGGCAATAAGTTCAGGCATTTGTTGGGGAAAGTCCGAGTAATCTCCATCTAGAAATACAACTATATCGGGATGGTCTTCCAGTGCCTCGATGTAAGCCATGCCCTTTAGACAGGCACTTCCATATCCTTTACGCTGCTCATCCAGAACAATTGCTCCAGCTGCCAATGCCACTTCTTTTGTCTTATCTTTTGAATTATTGTTACAGACCAAAATATACCTCACCAGGCCGTCAGGTATATCCTCAATGACATGCCCTATGGACTTTTCTTCGTTATAGGCAGGGATAATTACATCAATGATTGGTCTTTTCAATTCAATTCTTGATATTTGATTCACAAATCTAAAGGAATCATTCTAAGCCTAAAGACATTTCCAGACATATCTATCAATAGATTAAAAGAAAACAAGTGAACGCGCACCTTGAACAGAGAGGCCTAAAATCTCATACAAAACATTCCATTGGTTTATTGCTACTGATAATGATGTCCATATCTTATGCCTGTCAGGATGATTCAGTATCTACTTCTACAGACATACCGCTCAGTTTTTCATTGGACACCTTGCGATTTGATACCGTTTTTACAAGCCTTGGGTCAGCTACGCGTAGTTTTAAAATCTACAATGAGCTTGAAGAGGCTGTTATTCTTGATAAAATTCAACTCAGAAATACTTCAGGATTCTTTCGGCTGAATATTGACGGTGTATCCACACCACTTGCTGAAAATGTTAGGATTGAAGCGCTTGACAGTATCTATGTATTTGCGGAAGTGACCATCGATCCAGACAATCCTTTAAGTATCAGTCCTTTTATCATTGATGACTTGATCGACATTCAAGCCAAAAATTCAGTGTATGATATCCATCTTGAAGCATGGGGTCAAAATGCCAATTATTTTCCCAACCGCAATGCAAATGGCCAGGTGAATTATATCAGCTGCAATCTGGATGAATGGGTTTGGGACGATCCTAGACCCTATGTGATTTATGGTGCCCTTGTAATTGATAGTTGCCGTGTCAATATACCCGCAGGACAAAGTGTCTATGTACATGGAGGGATTGCGATCAATGAATTAGGCGTATATAATGATGGTCTGCTTATTTTCTTGTCAAATGCATCCCTGAATACATTTGGTACCGCGGATGAACCTGTGCGTTTTTTAAGTGATAGGTTGGAAGAAGAGTTTTTGGATGTATCGGGGCAATGGGGCGGTATAATATTGAATGCAGGAAGTCGAGACAATACCTTACGCCACACAAAAATTCGCAATTCTATAGTCGGTGTTTCCGTTGACTCCACATCTTTTTTACGTATGGAAGAGTGTGAAATCGCTTACACCTCCGGAAGTGCACTGGCATGTGCGCATGCCAGCGTCTATGCTCAAAATTGCCTTTTCTATGCCAATGGTGGAAATAGTGTAAATCTCAACTACGGCGGCTCTTATATTTTCAACCATTGCACGATGGCCAATTATGATAATCAGGAAACGGCGGTAAGCGCCAATAACTTTAGATGTTCCGATGCATTCTGCGAAGGGCCTATTGCTGTTAATGGTCTATTTGCCGAATTCAACAATTGTATCATTGTCGGAAATGACGATGACGAAATAAGTCTGTCCGATATCAGCGATGGCGATCAACCCAACTTGTTTGTCTATAATTTTAATGAATGCATTATCAAAGTGGATGATCTTCTGGATCCCGATGCCTTCCCTAACTTTTTTGACAATTGTGATAATTGCTTAAATTCTGTAAACAGTGATACACTTTTTGTCGACCGGGACAATTATGATTATCACCTGGATACATTATCCATTGCTATTGATAAGGCTCAATATATTGTACCGCTTAATTATGACCTCGAAAGCTTGCCTAGAGAAATCAACAGTCCGGATATCGGGTGTTATGAATTTCAAAAATAGCCTAGCTTAAGGCTCTTTCGTTATCTTCTAATTTCACAGTAAACAGAATAATAAAACCAATAACGAAGAATATAGCTACGGATAATACCGAATAACGCATATTATTCGTGATCTGATTAACGA
>JABDJE010000173.1 GCA_013002625.1 Saprospiraceae bacterium
CTTAAAAGCCGGAGACTATGCGCATGTTAAGATCACCTCCGTCACAAGTGGTAGTCTCAAGGGTGAAATCGTAAAACAATGAATTTACAAGCAGTTAAACAAAGGTATGGTATCGTAGGTCGATCTGAAAAGCTTGATCATGCATTAAAAACCGCAGCACGCGTTGCTTCCACTGACTTGACTGTATTAATCCAGGGTGAAAGCGGTGTCGGAAAGGAATCGATTTCAAAAATCATCCATGATTATTCCGCACGTAAGCATAACCCATTTATAGCAATTAATACAGGAGCGATTCCTGCAGGTACAATTAATTCTGAATTGTTCGGGCACGAAAAAGGAGCTTTTACGGGTGCTACAAGTGACCGGAAGGGGTACTTCGAAACGGTTAATAATGGTACCATCTTTTTGGATGAAATCGGAGAAATGCCACTGGATACGCAAGCTTTTTTATTGCGTGTGTTGGAAAGTGGTGAATATATTAAGGTTGGATCATCAAAGGTATTAAAAACAGATGTTCGAATTGTGGCAGCCACGAATGTGGATTTGATGAAAAAAATCCAATCTGGCAAATTCAGAGAAGATCTTTTCTATAGATTAAATACTGTACCCATAAGGGTGCCAGCATTGCATGAAAGAAGGGAAGATATTCATATACTCTTCAGAAAATTTGCCAATGACTTTGCAGATAAATATAAAACCGAATCTGTAAGACTTAATGAGGAAGCCCGTCAGGTAATCGAAAACTACAGGTGGCCCGGCAACATCAGAGAATTGAGAAATCTCGTCGAACAACTATCTGTTCTATCTGAAGATAATCTTGTTACTGTACCAGATCTGGTTAAGATTGCCCCTCAAATTACCAACAGGAATTTACCAGCTAAGAGACCAACTGATGGCTCGGCTATGGATTTTCAGGAAAGGGAAATATTGTACAAATTTCTTTTCGACATGAAAAGCGACCTTAATGACCTCAAAAATCTTGTTGTCGAATTGGTACGAAGCAACGATTTGGAAATGCCTAGCGCACTGGCCCAAAGAAGACTCCCCAATGCAGGGAGTACCAGTCAGAGTTTTATGGAAAACATCCAACAGTTCGATGATCGCCCAGGGGAAGAACCTTTTGCTTTTGATGCATACCCGGATTCACCAGTAATTATCAAAAGTGAAGACCAGGGTTACAATGATGCCGAAGAAGTTGAAGAGAACCTGTCATTGGATCAGAAAACCAAGGAACTTATCCTGAAAGCGTTAAAAAAGCACAGAGGCAGAAGAAAAGATGCAGCTGAGGAGCTAGGAATATCAGAAAGAACGTTATACAGAAAGATCAAAGAGTATGACATTGATATTTAGAATTAACCTTGTTTGCATAATTATGCTGTTTTCCTCTTGCTACAGCTTTAAAGGCATTAGTATTCCAGCAGATGTAAATACTTATTATGTCGAAGATTTCACATTGGCATCGAGCGACGCACCCGGTGATTTAAACCAGGTCTTTGCACAAGGATTAAGGCAAAAGATTAGAGAGGAATCAAGATTAACCAATAATAATATAGAGCCTGACATTATATTTAAAGGTTCTATCACCAGATACACCGTCTTATCGGTCGCACCCGAGGAAGGCAGCACCACCAGTCTGAACAGATTGGAAATAGGTGTGCGCATTGAATATGAAAATAGCCTCAATGAGGACGAATCATGGACTAAGAACTATTCTGATTTCGAAGACTATGACAGCTCACAAGATCTTCAGTCATTAAGAGATGACCTTATCGATGAGATAATAGAGGACATCATGGAAAGAATATTCAACGATGCCTTCGCCAATTGGTAATTAATATTCTACATTTGAGTAGAGTTATAAAAACCCAATGCGGACCTTCAGCCTGAAAGATATTATCAAGCAAAAGAAATCAAAAATTTCTAAAGAGCAGGTACAAGAAAAACTTGCCTCCAGCCCATATAATCAGATATTACATCGGTGGAATACAGATCCTGAAAATAAACAAGGTCTCCTGTATATATATGATTGGCAAAGTTTTGTCAATCCCCCACTAACTCAAATTGATGATGATACAAAAGTGCTTTCCTCTATTAAAATCAAGGATAAAAAACGCCAGAAGAAAAAAGAGCAAAAGGCTATAGCGTTTAATTCGATTCAGGAAGATGAGACAAAGCTTAAAATTGGAGGGAAAAAGCCTAAGGTTGAAAATAAAAAGGTCAAAGGTTCAAAGAAAAAGCCCAAAATAAGCAAATCAAAAGATAAGCCTAAGAAGCTTAATCTGGCTGTTGTTGAATTTGCCGCACCGGCCCATTGGAACCTCTTATCCAATGTTACTGTAAAACCTGCTGATAGCTTCACTCAATGGATCAATAATATTGATCCGAGGTATGCCACAGATCAAATAGATTCAGGAAAAAAGGCTAAAAAATCGAAAAAGAAAAAATCGAAAAAATCCAATCCGATTAAAACAAAGATCGATGCAAGTGTGCAATCAAAAGATCAAATTGTATCAGAACATTTAGCCAAGCTATACATGGATCAGGGTTATTACACCCAAGCCCTTGATATGTATGAGCGCTTGAGTTTGAATAATCCAGAAAAAAGTCATTTCTTTGCGCCACTAATTGAAGAACTAAAAAGAAAGATCTGATGATTACAGCATTAACGATACTTATTGCAATGAATGCATTTCTATTGATGGCAATTGTATTGATCCAGAATCCTAAGGGTGGAGGAATCGATTCTACTTTTGGTGGTCAGGGTGCAAACCAAATGTTTGGCGCTGCCAGATCTACAGATTTTATTGAAAAATTGACTTGGATTTTAGCTATTTCAATGTTTGTATTAGCTATTATCACTGCAATTATTGTAAGTGGATCAAGTGAAGCAGGTCAGGTTCTTCAATCATCTCAAGGCTAGTCATCCTAGTATCATTTACTGCTTGAATTTAGACTTTATGACAATTCGTCATATCGAAATTTTTGTTTCATGACAAATGAATCGGTCATTATGAAAAAATGGCATGTATTCTCAAATGGCACAAATAATGATTAAGCACATACGTAATATGAAAATTTTATAAAACTCAATAAAACAAATAATATATGAAGCCTATTAATGACAGA
>JABDJE010000186.1 GCA_013002625.1 Saprospiraceae bacterium
GCCATATCTTTCAATGCCTTTTTTCGTGCCTAACGCCACTAAGAAAGCTTCACCAAGTGCAAGACCTACATCTTCAATGGTGTGATGTTCATCGATGTGCAGATCCCCTGTGGCTTTAATTTCTAGATCAAGATTGGCATGTTTGGCGAGTTGTTCCAGCATGTGGTTGAAAAAGGGTAGCCCTGTCTCTATGTCGTAGGTGCCCTGGCCATCCAGGTTTAACGCTATGCTAATATTAGTTTCATTTGTTTTTCTCTTAATGTTGGCCTGTCTCTTTTGACCTTTTAAGAACGTATAGATTTCTTGCCAGGATGTAGTACATAAATCTGCAGAATTGTCATTCTGGTTTGAGATCAACACGGATTTACAATTGAGATTTTGAGCCAATTCAACATCGCTTAGCCTGTCCCCAATTACAAAGGAATTCTCTAGATCAAAGTCTCCATAGATATACTTTTGCAACAGACCTGTACCAGGCTTTCTTGTATTTAAATTCTCTTTGGGAAAACTCCTGTCAATCAACACCTCACTAAAGTGTATGCCTTCATTGACAAAGGCCTGTAACATTTTGTTGTGTGCCGGCCAAAAAGATTCTTCAGGGAAACTGTCCGTGCCCAGGCCATCTTGGTTAGTAACCATGACGAGGATATAATCCATTTCAGAGGCAATCTGACTGAGCCATCTGAAGACACCTGGGTAAAACGATAGCTTATCAAGACTGTCTACCTGAAAGTCAGTAGGCGGCTCAAGAATGAGTGTTCCATCTCTATCAAGAAATAGTACTTTCTGTTTCATTGTATGCTTTTAAAAGGTCTATAATTTTATTATTTGCTTCTGGTTTGCCTACGCTTATTCTAACAGTATTAGGTATCTCATTGGAGCGGTCTCGAATTACAACCCCGTTATCAAGTAAGAATTGAAAAATGGACGATGCGTCATTAACCTTACACAGTAAGAAATTGGCTTCACTCGGATAGATATACTTAATTGAGCCGTTCTTACTCAATGCGCTTTTCAATCTTTTGCGTTCCCGAATAATGACCTTTGTGCTGGGGTTATTTTTAAATGCATTTAGAATAGCTATGGCTTGCTTCTGATTGACATCCGAAATATTGTATGGCGCTTTTATCTTGTTGAGTAACTGAATTATTTCACCATGATTATAGGCCATGCCTATTCTAAGTCCTGCCATGCCATAGGCTTTGCTTAGAGTCTGAAGTACAACCAATTGAGGATATTGCTGCAAGTACTTTATCATTGAGGCCTTACTCGAAAAGTCAATGTAAGCTTCGTCAATTACAACTACCCCCTTAAATGTTCGAAGAATATATTTCAAATCCTTTCCATTGATACTGTTGCCGGTAGGATTATTTGGAGAACAGATAAAACAAATCTTTATACTTGTGTCATTAAAGCGTTCATGAAGTGCAGGTGTTGAGATTTGAAAGTCTGAACTTAAAGGTTCTTCGATCATTTTAATATTATTTATCTCAGCACATACCTTATACATGCCATATGTTGGTGTAAATGCTAACACCTTATCTTGACCTGGTTCGCAGAATAACCTAATCAGAAGATCAATTATCTCGTCGCTTCCATTGCCTAGAAAGATCTTTTCGGGCGGCACTTTCTTGATACGCGACAATGCTGCTTTTAATTTGTCTTGTGTAGGGTCAGGATACCTGTTGTACATTCCAAATGGATTTTCATTGGCATCCATCAGTTCAAAGTCTCCGCCTTTGTATATGTTCCTGGCAGAGGCGTAGGGCGTGATGCGCTTCATGTGGGGTCGAACCAATTTTTGTATTTTAATCATAAGCCCAAAGATTTAAGTCTGATG
The DNA here is from genome assembly GCA_013002625.1 of Saprospiraceae bacterium. GTDB lineage: Bacteria > Bacteroidota > Bacteroidia > Chitinophagales > Saprospiraceae > RFSX01. Next base: position 1,841 of record JABDJE010000186.1, read on the forward strand.
CTTGCGGCATTCTTATGTGCGAATAAGTTTTCTGCTTCTGCTAATCGTTCAATCGTTGGCCCAAGATTTCGCATACCTTCTTTCGTAATTTTTTGAAATGTTACTTTCTTATAGAAGGAGTCCATGGATACCCCGCTGTGTGAGCGTGCATAACCATTGGTTGGTAGGGTATGATTCGTGCCGCTACAATAATCCCCAGCGCTTTCACAACTGTAGTTGCCAAGGAATACAGATCCGGCACTTGTAATACGATCGATATACTGCTCTGCATTTTCAGATGCCACTATCAAATGCTCCGGAGCGTATTGATTTGATAAGGCGATGCATTCATCCATCTGCGAGAGAAGAATTACCTTACTGTTGGCCAAAGCTTGCTCTGCCATATCCTTCCGTGGTAATGCTTTCAATTGCGTATATACCTCATTAAGGGTGTTCTCTGCGAGCTCCAAGTTGTCAGTAGCTAGTATTACCTGACTATCAGGGCCGTGTTCTGCTTGTGATAATAAATCAGAAGCTATAAATGAGGGATTTGCGGAGCTGTCTGCTAACACAAGTAACTCACTGGGCCCGGCCGGCATATCGATGGCAATGCCCCTTCTTGTTGCAAATTGTTTAGCCTCCGTAACATACTGATTACCAGGCCCGTAAATCTTATCAACTCTATTTATGGTTGAGGTGCCAAGTGCCATGGCAGCTATGGCTTGTCCACCCCCAATTTTATACATTTTTGTAATGCCCAGTTTTTTTGCTGTGTAAAGCAATGCATCGTGCACCTGCCCATTTTTCTGCGGTGGTGTACAGACAAGGATGTTTTTGCATCCCGCTAACATCGCCGGGATGCCAAGCATAAGTAAGCTTGAAAACAAGGGCGCACTTCCACCTGGAATATATAAGCCAACATTTTCAATGGGTAAGCTTTTACGCCAACAGGTCACACCCTTCATCGTTTCGACCTTTTCTTCGCTGATAATCTGCGACTTGTGGAAAGCCAGAATATTATCATAAGCCTGATCAATGGCTTGTTTTAAATCCAAATCAAGCATGTCTGAACCCTCAATTATTTCTGACTGGCTCACTTGAATTTCATCTAACCAGATATCATCAAACTTGAGCGTGAAAGCCTTGAGCGCCATGTCTCCTTTCTTTTCCACTTCTTCGAAGATTGTATTAATTGTTGCCTGTAAAGACTGTCGATCTAGACTTGGTCTTTCAAGTAGACTATTCCATTCTTCTCTTGTTGGGTATTTATATACTTTCATTAGACGACCATTTTATCTATAGGGATAATTAAAATATCTTCAGCGCCTGCGATCTTTAGCTTATCAATAACATTCCAGAAAGCATCCTGATCAATTACGGAGTGGAGAGAACTCCACCCGTCTTGCGCCAGTGGTAAGACAGTCGGGCTTTTTAGGACGGGTAGGATAGCGCTTACGGCTTCAATCCTATCGTTTGGAACATTGAGTAATATGTATTTATAGTTCTTTGTCTTGAGTACTGCGTCGACTCTAAAAACCAGTTTATCAAGCAATGCTTTTTTCCCTTCACTTAAGTTTCTTCCTGCAGCTAGAACAGCCTCAGACTTGAGAATGACATCTTTCTCTACCAGTCCATTCTTAAACAGTGTGCTTCCAGAGCTGACGATATCACAGATAGCATCGGCCAGTCCAATATTGGGCGCAATTTCTACAGACCCTGAAATCACATGGATCTCGGCATCAATATTATGTGCTTTGAAGAATTTTCTAAGAGTGTTGGGGTAGGAAGTGGCGATTTTTTTGCCATCCAGGTATTGAAGCGGTGATTCGTTCACTTCTTTTGGGATGGCAATTGAAACCCTGCATTTTGAAAATCCAAGATTGCGTATAATAATTACATCCTTTTCTTTTTCATACAATATGTTTTCACCAACTATGGCAATATCAGCTACACCATCTTGGAGATATTGAGGGATGTCGGAATTGCGGAGATATAGTATATCAATAGGAAAGTTCCGGACGGATACCTTAAGTTGATCTCTGCCGTTGTTTACACTTATTCCGCAATCTTTAAGAAGCTTCAACGATTCATCGTGAAGACGTCCTTTCTTTTGAATGGCAATTTTTAGTCTGCTCATTGTACATTTTTTGTTGAGCAAACCGGACGGATATAAAACAAAAAACCCGTCCGATTTAATCAGACGGGTTAATAATTTATTTCAATACATACATATCAAATCCACCTCGTCTGACGACCAGTATGAAAATGATGATGATGTAAATTTTTATTCATAATTAAAATCTAAACCAAAACTATGTAAATAAGTTTAGAGCAATTGAATAAAAATTATAATTTTTTTGAAAGGTGCCATTCAGATTGGTGTATTGACCTTTAATATAGATACCCATTAAGTTATACTAAGCTTTGCTTATGCCCATTACACGGAACTATTTCACTAAAATAATATGTTGTATATTTGTATTTTGATTTAAAGAGCTCGTCCACCTCCCTGTTAGAAGTTCCCCCATTCAATTTCGAAGGTCTAGGTTAACAATCACTTTCATTTCAAAAAACATATTAGTTTTTTATATCATATAAAGCAATACATGACATTTGCAGACTTAAATCTTATTGAACCAATTACAAGGGTTTTAAAAGAAAAACAATATATAGCGCCTACAGAAGTGCAGGCCAAAGCCATCCCGATGGTTTTGCAGCGTAGAGATGTGCTTGCATGCGCACAGACGGGGACGGGTAAAACGGCAAGCTTTGCGCTGCCAATTATACAACTCATTTATAAAAAAGAAGTTAGACCTAAAAATCCTGTTAAATTACGAGCCTTAATACTTACACCTACACGAGAACTGGCCATTCAGATAAGTGCCAACTTGAAAGTGTACAGTAAATATACTGGAGTGAAACACATTGAGGTTTATGGTGGTGTAAATATCAATAATCAGATAAGACAGGTGAAGTCAGGCGCACATATTCTAGTTGCGACGCCCGGCAGATTATTAGATCTGATGAATCAGGGTGTTATAAGCCTGGATACTATAAAAATGTTTGTGCTGGATGAAGCAGATCGTATGTTGGATATGGGTTTTATCCATGACATAAAAAAGATCATGTCAAAACTGCCGAAGAAAAAGCAAACCTTGTTTTTCTCAGCAACCTTACCGCCTAACATCATCAAGCTGTCTAAGACAATACTCTATAATCCATGTCAGATTGAGACTGCAAGAGTATCCTCCACAGCAGATACGGTAGAACAATTTGTATATTATACAAACAGAGTTGACAAGAAAAAATTACTCCAACATATATTAAGAGATCCACAACACAAACAGGTTCTTATATTTACACGTACCAAACATGGCGCGGATCGAGTATGCCGAGATCTTAACAGAATAAAAGTCAAGGCATTGGCTATTCATGGGAATAAAGCCCAGAATCAAAGAATTAAAGCACTTGAGAGTTTTAAGAAAAACAGCATCCGCGTATTGGTAGCAACAGACATTGCAGCTCGAGGAATTGATATTCAAAGTTTGGAGTTGGTTATCAATTATGATATTCCCAATGAGCCAGAATCCTATGTTCACCGCATAGGTCGATCAGGGAGGGCAGGCAATGATGGATTGGCTTTCTCAATTTGTGAGCCAGAAGAAAACGCATACATGCGTGACATTGAAAAGTTAATTGGGAAAAAGGTTGACATTATTCGTGATCACCCCTTTCCTCAAACAGACAGACCAATGACCGCCGCAGAGAAGAAGGAATGGAATAAACAGAAAAATCTGAACAAGCAGACTATGATTATGAATCGTAGAAGAAAAAGAGCTAGACAATAGTTTTTTTTACACTTAGTCGAATTATAAATTTTTTAATCAAACAAAATAATTAATGGGTAAATCTCAACAGACATTCAACAAAAAAGAAAGAGATAAGAAAAAAGCAAAGAAAAAGAAAGACAAACAGGAGCGTCGTGAACAGCGCAAAATGGAAAAAGCTCAAAGAGGAAAATTATCCCTTGAGGAACAATTCATGTATGTAAGTCACGATGGATCACTTGTTAAAGAAAAGCCTGATCCAACCAAAAAGGTAGAGATCAAAGCCGATCAGATAAACCTTGGCGCAGCACCGAACTCACACGAACCAATCAATACAATCAGGAGGGGTAAGGTGAAATTCTTTGATGAATCAAAAGGCTACGGATTCATCACAGATAAAGAGACGAAAGATTCAATCTTCGTTCACGCGAATGACTCTTATGAAGATATCAGGGAAAATCACATTGTTGAGTTTGAACTGGGAGAAGGGCCTAAAGGCAAAAAAGCCATTCGTGTCAAACAAATAAAATAATCATATTGAATTATAACTTCAGATGAATTTTCCTGAAGTTGTATTCCATTGTATACTGTCATTGTGAAGACCTTAGGATTTGTTTGTTATTTGCATTCAATCATTCTTCCTCATGTCATTTGCAAAAAAGAAAAACCACACTTTTATACACCGTAATTGTAGTACGATATAATAATTGTACTACATTTTCGGCTGTATAATTATTTTGAGTTTACTCTAAGTCTCTTTTTTCCTTTTCCATCTCCTTTAATTCCAAATCTTCATCTAGCCAAAGTGCATCATCGGGTGGTGGTAGTTCAGAGCGCTCTTTTTTGTAGATTCGGATCATCTCCCGAATAACTTCGTCCTCTGTCCAATCATCAGAAAACTCTCCTGACGAGGGCAAACCGAATATCGCAAAATACATGATAACCAAAACCATCATAAATATCGGGATAGGCAATCGAAGCCAGAATGCAATGGAGGGTATGTACATCCCAATCATAATCAATATTATAGATATAAATGAAAAGACTATGGCTGTGATATAGAATCCTTTTTTGGCTTCTACTTTTTCTTCAGCTCTCCGGCGTATTTCGTTGTACATACTTGAATTATCATTATGGTTTCAAATTAGTCAGATTCACATATCCGTGCAAGGCAAATAGATAGACTTAAAGATTTGCAGGACGAATGTTAATTGGAATTTTTGCTGCGACGCTTATAAGTGCGTTTATTCTTAACAAATATAAGTTTGTGTCTCCCTCTAGGTGTCTCTCTTCTTTCGATTTCAAATCTACCAGTTGACTTCACCAAAGGTGTGAGTTTTTCGAACCCATAATTCCGCGCGTCAAAATTCGGCTGCTTCTTTTGAATAAGACTTCCAACATCACCCAGGAATGCCCAGCCATCCTCGTCTGATAAATCACGTATGGACGAAGCAATAAGAGAAATTTCCCGATTGGTGATTTTTTCGACATTGGATTCATCTTTTTCCTGCTTCTCATTTTTTTCTTCAGAACCGGATCTCAAGATTTCAACATAAATGAATTTATCACAAGCGACAATAAATGGGTTAGGCGTTTTCTTCTCACCAATCCCGATCACAAGCATACCGGCTTCACGCAGCCTGGTAGCAAGCCTTGTGAAATCACTGTCACTGGATACAAGGCAAAATCCATTCACCTTATTACTGTAAAGTATATCCATTGCATCAATAATCATGGCTGAATCAGTCGCGTTCTTACCTGTTGTGTAACCATATTGCTGAACGGGCGTAATGGCATTTTCAAGTAATAGTGTCTTCCATCTGTTTAAGTGTGGTTTAGTCCAATCACCATATATTCTTTTAATCGTGGGATTACCATACTTGGCAACTTCCTCCATCATCTCTTTTATATGGGCAGAAGGGATATTATCTCCATCAATAAGAACAGCCATGTTTATACTCTGGCTCATGTTTATATTTTAATTTAGAAAATAGAGGTCGTAATCCCCCAATTGTAATAATAGGGATAAAGACAAGTTAATCATTATATGCCAGACTATAGCTAACAGGCTGAATACACGTGGCGTGATTGTTTTATTTCTTTTTAGAAGCAGCGCTTTTCGCAATTTCAAATGATTGCTGCGCCCATTTTACCAATACGGATTTGTCTTCGAGTACTTCAGCAGGGACTTCCCAATAG
>JABDJE010000238.1 GCA_013002625.1 Saprospiraceae bacterium
ATGTTTTTGCGATTTGGAATAAAGTATCTCTGTGGGCTGAAAGCTTTGTAATAGTTTTGTTATGGATTGTGCAGGGCCTTCATGGGCGATGAATTCTCCTGTTGAAATATCGAGAAAGGCCACCCCGATTCGGTCGCCAGATTCAAAAATGGAAGCAAGAAAGTTGTTTTTTTCGGCTTCAAGAATACCATCACTGATAGTAACCCCGGGCGTAACAACTTCTGTAACATCGCGTTTTACAATTTTCTTTTCCTTACTTGGTTTTTCAAGTTGTTCGCAAATGGCAACCCTGTAACCCGCTTTTACCAGCTTTGGTAAATAGTTATCAAGACTATGGTGTGGGAACCCGGCAAGTTCAACATCTGAGCCGCCATTATTTCGAGATGTCAATACAATACCCAGTATACGTGAGCTTTTGACTGCGTCTTCACCAAAAGTTTCATAAAAGTCTCCAACTCTGAACAACAATATTGCATCGGGATGCTTTTGTTTTACTTCAAAATATTGTTTCATCAAAGGGGTTATCTTCTTTGATGGAGACTTTTTTTGCCCTGCCTTTGTCTTAGCCACTTATTCTTAGATTGGTGAATCACGAATTTACGGAGATAGTGAAATATATTTAATTAATGTTGTAATTAAGATTAGACTTGAATAATCAAGTAAAATATATATCTTTGCGCCGTTAAAATTCTGATGCTCGGTAAGCGAGGTAGTCAGGAATGGATTAACCAATTAAATTTTAACTTATGCCAGTAAAAATAAGACTTGCCAGAAGAGGTCGTAAAAAAAGACCTTACTACCACATCGTCGTAGCAGACTCACGTGCTCCTAGAGACGGAAAATTTATCGAAAATATAGGCTTTTATAATCCCATGACAGTACCTGCTAGTATTGACCTAGACAGGGACAAAGCTTATGAATGGATATCAAAAGGTGCACAACCAACGGATACTGCCAGAGCTATTCTTAAGTTTAAAGGTGTATACTTTAAGAAACATCTCATGAGAGGTGTTGCCAAAGGTGCATTGACTGAAGAAAAAGCGAATGAAATGTATGAAGCATGGATCGCTGAAAAAGAAGCTAAGGTAGAGGCCCGTAAAGCAGACACTGCCAGGGAAAGAGAAAACTTCTGGAAAATGGTCTCAGGTGAAATAAAACCACCTAAGAAAGTTGCCAATGAAGAAGCTGCTGAAGCATTTAGAGAGACCGAAGAAGAAGGTGAAGCGGCAGAAGCTAACGCTGAGGCACCGGCTGAGGAAACTGCTGTAGAGGCAGAAGCACCAGCAGAAGAAGCTGCTCCTGAAGCAGAAGCTCCTGCGGAAGAAGCTACAGCGGAAGCTGAGGCTCCGGCAGAAGAAGCTGCTCCTGAAGCAGAAGCTCCTGCGGAAGATACGAAGGAAGAAGAGTAATAGATATCGACACAAGGCAGACAACATTTTGATTGTGTTGTCGACTAAAATATTAATCAAGAAACCTAGTAAAACTGATGTTTTACTAGGTTTCATAATATTAAAACCACTTTATCATGGAAGATCTTAACAAAAACTATGTTTCCGAATTAGAGGCTATAAAAGCTCAAATTCAAGCTTCAGAAGAACTAGCGAAATTCCTCGAAGACGAAGAAGATGATGATTATAGAAATTTGGTTCAAGCTTATGAAGGACCAATTAACACCTTATACGAAACTGTAGCCAATGATCATCCATTACAATTGGTCGCTTTTGAAGAGTATCTCTTAGATGAAGGGTTTGAAGGCCTATACCTTCCAAGAGTTTTGGGATACTCTGTTCTACGTGGCAGAATCAACGACAGCGTCAAATACTACAGACCTCAGAACCACTTCAAGAACATACTTGAAAAAATCATCAACTCTTCCAACTTCGAACAGATCAAACAAAGAATTGGTCAATCCATTCAAATTGGTTTTGCCTTAAGCAGTGATATTTGGATCACAAACATCATTGAATCTATTACCAACAAAAAGGTTAAATCATTTCTTCAAACCCAAAAACTCTTAAAATACAGAGACCAAGTTCAGCGTAACTCAGCCCTTGTTAAATTCAGAAAACAATTCCAGAGCTTAAACTTTCAAACGGCAGTTTTTCCTCAGACAGCCTCTGAACTATTGTTGGAAGCTGGACCGCTGAAAGACTTTCTTGTATATCGCGCGCAGCCAGGGTTTAACAATGAGAATATAAAGCCTCAAATGAAGCAACTTATTGCCAATGAGGTATTGTTTGAAAGTCCGGATTTCTTTGAATTATGCATTTTGATTGGATTACATTATGACATGGATGATGAAGGTCAGAAATTGCTGACGAAAGCCTTGAATGCAATTAGAAATTCTGATAATGATCAAGTTGAAGAAAAGTTCTTCACATACATCAACGACCATGACGAAGACATAAAAGGTATTAGTGTCCGTGCTGAAAAAAGAATTGCCAGCCTCATAGATCGTTCAATTGAAGATGGTATTTCAGCATATTACAATATGTTGGACACAGTGATCGCCAAAGGTTATGTGCACACCGATGCAATCAATGACGTAAGAGAATATTATTATAAGCATGAAGGATTATCGATTGAGAATGAATCCATTCGTCGATCAATTCTTGCCAAATTGGGTCAGTTCCTTAACAACTTGGAAGTAACAGACTACCACGAATATTTTGAAATAAATAAAATATTTACTTCCTATATGGAAGTTTTCAGCAACCAAAAATTCAATCAGGAATTGAAAACATTGAGTTTGAAGTTCATCAAAAAATGTCTTAAAAATTATAAAGACAAACGATCGAAGGAATATCAGGAAATCAAAAAATTTGTAAAAATTACATTTGTTGATTTCGGATTTATGACGGACAAGCAGGTTACAGAGTTATTCAAAACTAAGCGTAAGCCAAAAACGGTCTGATCCACTTATCGAATAAAACAGAAAAATCGTAGAATATGTATAGCCTGAGCGTTGCGCTTGGGCTATCTTTGTTTTATAGTTAACGCTAATGATATCAGATATAATTAGATCCTTTAATGCTTACGGTCGATCCGTTAATTATTTATTCAAACCCTGGTCTATCAAGTATGTAATTGCATCAGGCTTGTTGAGTCTTTTGACACTTGTCGCTTTTATATTGGTGATTTACTTCTATGGTGATAATTTAATTGACAGTTTGTTTCTGGCCTTAACACCTAAGGCTTTAAGTATTGAGTGGCTCGTCGTCGTATTTGAATGGTTGACGCGTATACTGCTCTGGTTAGGCTTGATCTTTATTTTTAAATACATCGTATTGATCATTACAGCGCCTATAATGAGTTTATTATCAGAAAGCGTCGAAATTCACCTGACCTCCAACACAATCCCTCAATTAGGCTTTAAAGATCAGATTAAAAGTATGGTGAGAGGGACAAGACTTGCCCTTAGTAATGTCGTTCGTGAAATATTGATTACCATCCCGACCCTTTTACTCAGCTTCATCCCCGGATTTGCACTTTTCACAACACCTTTCCTTTTGGTTGTACAATCCTATTATGCAGGATTTGGCAACTTCGACTTTTTTATGGAAAGAAGGTACAATATTCGTGAGAGTCGAATTTTCATGAACAGGCACCGTGGCTTAGCGATCGGAAATGGTTTTTTATTCCTGTCGTTTTTATTGGTTCCTATTGTAGGGGTACTCTTATCACCGCCATTATCAACCATTGCTGCAACGGTTGCATCTTTAGATTTAATGGATAACGATTAGTGCTTGTACAATGCGTTTGTTATTCTGCATTTGAAGATTAATATAATAGAAACCGGAAGGCACCGCCGAAATGTTAAGTCTATAGTCTTCAGAAACTTTTACTGGGTCCAACTTAAATCGATTACCTAGCACATCTATCAATTCAGCTGAAATAAGTTGAGAGGTCATACCTGTAATAAATACCAAATCCTGTCCAGGATTTGGATGAATTGAAATTGTTTCACTGATATCATCAGTGCTGTTAATCAAGTCGAGGGTAAACATAGTGTCAAGGGCACAGCCATTGCTATCAATGATTTGTAGGTTATAATCTCCCATCGCTAAACCTTGAGCTACAGAATCAACACCAACAGGTGGAGACCAGACAAATTGATAAGGCCGCATACCTCCAAATGGTTGGACCTCAATTGATCCTAAAGACTGTTCTGTAGGATGCGTAAGGATGGCATTCAATTCTAAATCAGGTGGGCTGGTTACCATAATATTTTGTCCATTAAGCATGCACCCATGCTTATCGCTTAGATTAAAACTGTATAATCCATTCTTCAAGTTTGAAATGGACGTGCCTGATGCCCCATTTGACCATTCAACTGAATAGGGTGTAGTTCCTCCTTCAATATCTATAGATATGACACCAAGCGCATCACCGAAGCAAATATTGTCGACAATCTGCTCTATTGTATATTGCAATTCTTCTGGTTCCGATATTATGATTGAGTCAGCTATCCCAACACATCCTTCACTATCGGTAATCGTAAGATTATATTTTCCAGCTTTAAGGCCATAAATTGTATCAGCTACAATATCTTTTACTTCCTGACTACCATTGCTCCAATTGAAATCCACTGGAAGAAGGACACCGGTGGATACAGCACTGACCGCAGCCAAAGAGTCGCCAAAACACAGGTTCTCCTGCACTTCAGTTAAAGCAATATTAATTGGAATGTTTTCATTAAATATTTCAAAAGTCTGCGGCTTGGACTTACAACCAAAGTTATCAACAACCGTAAGGAAGTACAATCCAGGACCTAAGCTGTCCAGAAAGGGTTCTGAATTAGCTTCTGATTCGTTTATACTCCAATTGTACACATATGGAGGATTACCGCCTTGAGCAGACACCTCAATGTAGCCTTTTGTACTCCCTACGCAGTTGACGGTATTGATCGAATCTAGAGTAATCTTAACTGGATCTGGTTCATTGATTGTAATACTGGAAAGCACAGCAGTACAGGCATTGAAATCTGATACAGTGAGGTTATACACACCTGCTTTAACATTAAATATATCTTCAGAAAAACTACCATTTGACCAAAGGTAAGTATAGGGTTTGGTGCCTCCTTCAACTGCAATGTCAACGAAAGAGTCAAATCCTCCAGGGCAAGTGATATGCTCAATATTATCTACTCTGCCCAAAAGTGAATCTGGTTCTGAAACCAAGATATCTGACAAAATAGATTGACATCCATCTGTATCTTCGATTGTAACACTGTAGACTCCCGCTTGAAGATTCGTTATCAGGAAAGTGCTGTCTCCGGTATTCCATCTTATAGAATAGGGTAGATTACCCCCATTTGCGGCCAATTGCAATAGGCCATTTGAACTACCAAAGCACGAGACATCCCGCCTCAATGCAATCCCCGCTGTTATAGGATCACCATGATTTAATTCTATGGGGTCAGTTGTAATCGAACAATTCTGATTATCGCTTATCGTTGCAACATATGAACCGGAACTTAATGCCGAGCGCTGCAATCCTGTCTCTCCATCATTCCAGATAGCTGAGTAATTGCCAGAGCCGCCCGCAACAGCCAATTCAATTTGACCATTATTGATTCCAGAACATCTTGGATTCTCAAGACCAATAACATTATAAATCAATGCTTCTCTGGAATCCAGGACAATAGGACCCAATGCTTCACTACAGCCATTACCATCGGTTATTGTAGCGTAATATACGCCAGCTGCCAATCCATTCAGGACGGTACCTGAAGCGCCGGTAGACCAATTCACCTCCACTGGATTCGTTGCTTGTAATATGGTTAATTCGATTCGGCCATCCATTGCACCGGCACAAGACTCATCTGTTTGCAGTAATATGCTTAATTGAATATCATCGGGCGATGCATCATCGGCATTACCGCTGCAATTTTCATCCATGCCATTACAAGGAATTTCAAAGGCATCTGGGTTAATATTAAAATTAGAATCATCGCAATCCAGATTATTGGTGACATATCCCGATGGCAATACCGAAGAGCAAGAGATGATGAATTTATCTGCTGTGCCAAAGCCATCTTGGTCTGCATCAAAATAATACTTAGCAGCTTCTACTGTGTCGCTTCCAATCAACTTGATGTGATCGAGGGCAATATCGCCCCTCAAGGCTCCCATTGGATTGCTTGCGCTAAATCTTAACCTTCCATAGTCAAACGAAGGCACTTCAACTGACTGAAAATGCCAGACATTACCTTGGTCTCCAGAAATATTCAGCAGGCTTTGCCATTGCGCCGAGTCTTGGGAATATTCAAGGCTTAGTGTTCCTACATCCTGGCCATACATATGATAATAAAATGAAAGGCTGCATTGAACATCCGCATCATTCTGTAGACAATCACTTATTAAGTTGACGGCATTCAATGCATTGCAATTGGCAGGCTGATTTTCAACATATATATATCTGCCTCTCATATTCTTGTCCCCTTCAGGTCCAGTAAAACTCGTCAATGTAGGTCCCAGATTGACGATCCATTCAGCATCATCATCTGTATCATTGGACCAGATACCTCCCAGCGCACAAGGAAGATCACAAACAGCCTGGCATAGTGATTCATCATCAAAATCAGTTAGTGAATTTGCATTCGCACAACTTGTTGTGAAATAATACACACAACTTACTGGCGAATTTGATTCTTCATCACATTGAGCAAATACTGTTAATTCATAATCTGTCTCAGGTTCTAATCCTGAAATTTGGTATTCCTGAATATCGCATTCTTTAAACTCTGATGTGGTTTCGCTAATAGGATCTACAATCCTTTTGTAAGAAAACCGAAGATTTTCACATCCATTATTTTCCCACTTAAGTGTAATATTATCAGATTCTACATCACTGATAACAACATAATTGGGAACAGTGCAAGCCTCATTTGAAAAGATTAATTCGACACCGCGGAGCTCACCAAGGTCATTGTTGGCACGGTCGCAAACAAATAATCGCCAAATACCATTTGGACTATTTCCATCGTGAGAACTTGCAAGAGATACTTCAGGCCGGACATCTCCTATCAAAGGAGGTTCTATTTCGTTTACCGAAAGACAAGCATTATCAGAAAAGACAATACTTTCACTGCAATCCAATGATAACGGATTTCCATAATGATCAACGCCACTACCATTATACTGGCTAAGTAGGATCGGCACACCGGCAGGTGAAATTAAACGAATAGATAAATCTGGCGGCCATGGATGTTCTATTATGAGTTTTACTTTTTCCAGGATGACATCTTGGCCAAGCGCCAGGTTTTCAAATCCATTAACTTCAATCAAAAAGTTTTGCCCTTGAGGGCAATTGTTATCATTGATGGGCAGGGCCAGACCACATACACCATTGTTTTCTATTGCAGTATTATAGAAGTACGGCCCATTCCAATGAGAAGTATCGCCAACACTGCATATGCTTCGCAAGTATAGTTCATATGCTGTCCCAGATTCCAAACTACTAAAGCTGTATTGGGTGGATGTCAGATCAACAATATTAGGGGTTCCTGTACGTGAAAATCCCCTTTGACCGAATTCAATTTCAAAAGACTCTGAATCTGGATTATTATCGACCCATTCTATATCAAATCCATTTGTGTTCGGATTTGAGAAATTCGTAAGTACCGGCAAAATGCAATTCTGAGCAGAAACGGCATCAGCTAAGCCCAATAAGGCTATAAACAGTATTAAACCATTTCTGAACATGTACATGAGATTTATTTTACAACCACATTGACCATTCTTTTTGGAACCACAATTGTCTTAATCACATTTTTACCTTCAATCCACTTGGTCAACTCTTCTAAAGATAATACTTCTGCTTCTATTTCTTCTTTACCGAAATCGGCTGGAAACGACCTTAGGAACCTTTTTTTACCATTGACACAAATTGGATATTCAAACGAATCCTCAACCATATATTCTGCATTAAACTCCGGAAAATCAGACACATGGATGGAATCTGCTTGTCCCAGTTGAGACCACAACTCATCGCTCGTATAAGGTGCGAATGGTGCGATCAACTGAACTAATGGTAAAAGAACATCCCGCTTATTACAATTGAGTTTGCGTAATTCATTAACACATATCATTAATGCACTGACCGCTGTGTTGAACGAAAATTTCTCAATATCCTCTGTCACCTTTTTAATGGCCTGATGCAATATCTTCATCTCTTCCTTTGTTGGCGCTTCATCAGAAACCATCAGCTTGTCATCCTCAAAGAATAGGCCCCAAAATTTCCTTATAAATTTAGAGACACCTTCAATACCTTTTGTATCCCATGGTTTTGATTGCTCAATGGGTCCTAAGAACATTTCATACATCCTAAACGTATCAGCGCCATAATTGTCCACTACTGATTCAGGATTTACGACATTAAACTTAGATTTTGACATTTTCCCGACTTCCGATAATGTCATGATTTGAATGTCATTATTACCTGGATACACAGCTGTTGGGGATTTAAATATTGCACCTTTGAATTCAGGTCTCCAAGTCAAAAATGCTTCAATACCTTCATTGTTTAAATATGAATCGGTGGATCCATAATCAGATACAAAGTCTATGTGAACTGGAATACGAGCGTATTGATCCTCATTTTCTTCATTAATCAATTCGGCAGAAACAAAAGTCTTTTGTGCATTATTCTTTTCTAAAAATATAAATTCAATGACACCTTGAATCATACCCTGATTCACCAGTTTCTTAAATGGTTCCTCGGTAGGAACCAGATTGTTATCATAAAGGAATTTATGCCAAAAACGGGCGTACATAAGATGCGCTACTGCATGTTCGGAACCCCCAACATATAGATCAACATCCTGCCAATAGTCAATATTTTCCTTGGAGGCAAACGCTTCTTCGTTATGCGGATCCATATACCTTAAGTAATACCATGATGACCCTGCCACGGCAGGCATAATATCTGTCTCTCTGTAATATCCATCCGGTAACTTAACCCAGTTTTCCAATCGCGACAGCGGCGACCTTCCACCTTTCCCTGGTTTGAAATCATCGGTTGCAGGCAATTCCAGTGGCAATGATTCTAAAGGGAGTGCTTCCGCTAAACCTTCACTATTATAAATAATAGGAAATGGCTCGCCCCAGTATCTTTGACGGCTGAAACCTGCATCCCTCAATTTGTAATTCACTTCTTTCTTGCCTATACCCCTTGATTCGAGTTCTTTACAAATCTTTTCAATAGCATCCTTCACTTCCAATCCATTTAGAATGGATGAGTTGATCATTTTACCTACCTTATCATGCATGCCTGCTTCAGGATATTCGGTTTTATCAACGACATCAATAATCGATAGACCAAACTTTTGTGCAAAAGCATTATCCCGTTCATCGTCACTTGGAACAGCCATAATTGCGCCTGTACCATAATCTTTCAGAACATATTCTCCAATCCAGATAGGAATATGTTCAACTGTAAATGGGTGTACAGCATAGGCGCCAGTAAATGCGCCAGTTATTTTCTTTTCTGCCATACGTTCAATCTCTGATTTGGATTGTACATAAGCAACGTATTTTTCAACTTCCGCTTTATGGCTCTCTGGCGTTATTGCTTTAACCAAATCATGCTCTGGCGCAAGAACCATGTAGGTAGCACCAAAAATGGTATCAGGCCTTGTTGTAAATATTTCTATTTGATCATCGTGACCTTTGATATCAAAAAACACACTGGCGCCTTCAGAACGACCTATCCAGTTACGTTGAATTGTCTTTAATGAGTCTGACCAATCGATGTTATCCAGACCATTCAACAATCTTTCAGCATAAGCTGTAATTCTCAAATACCACTGTGTCATTGGCTTTTGCACCACTGGATAACCGCCTCTTTCAGATACACCATCTTTAACCTGATCGTTCGCCAATACGGTACCCAATTCTTCACACCAGTTCACATAACCGATTTTCTGATAAGCCAGTCTGTAATTCATTAAAATATCAGACCGCTGTTTAGCGGACATGGCCTGCCATTCCTCAGCTGTAAAAACTGTTTCCTGTTCAGTAGCAGCTTCTATATGCGCATTCCCTTCTGAATTAAAAATCTGGATAAGACTTGAAATTGATTCAGCCTTGTCGGTTTTTAGATTGTAGTAATGATCGAATAATTGAGTAAAAATCCATTGGGTCCATTTATAATACTTAGGATCACAAGTCGCTAATTCTCTGGACCAATCAAAAGAAAAGCCTAAACTGCTCAATTGCGTCTTGTATCGCTTCATGTTTTCAGCCGTTGACACAGCAGGATGAATGCCAGTTGCAAGGGCATACTCCTCCGCTGGCAGACCAAAAGCATCATATCCCATCGGATGTAATACATTGAAACCTTTCATACGCTTATAGCGACTAAATATATCAGATGCAATGTAACCGAGTGGATGGCCTACATGTAAGCCAGCACCAGAAGGGTAGGGAAACATGTCCAGAACGTAATATTTTGGTTTGTTCTGATCCCTATTAACTTTGTATAAGTCGATCTTATCCCAAAGTGATTGAGACTTTTCTTCTATTGATTTAAAATCATACTTCATCTATGTCGATCATTTTTAAATTCAGACAAATGTATTATGATTATCAGTAGTGACCAATTATATCAAATAGAGAAAATTATTTAGTTGTGGACTGAGTAAGCTCAATTAACCTGTCCGGGTAGTCCGTAATAATTCCATCAACGCCCCTATCAATCATTTTTTGCATATCCTCAACTTCATTAACAGTCCATGGGATGAGCTGAATCTGACGTTCTTTACAATACTCGGCAGTTCCTGCCTTAATCAACCCATGATAGGGACTATAAACCGCAGGATTGAATCCAAGAAGTTCAAGGTTATTTTCAATACCATTTTGATTATAAATCAAATATACCAATCGAACATTTGGATATGTCTCATGGATATATTGTAGTGTGGGCACATCAAAGCATTGAACTGTAGTCTTATCCATTATACCCAAGGCTTCAATCTCGGCTATTACAAGATCAGCAAATTCGTGATATTCTGGATGAAATGTATTGTCCCATTTTGCTTTCCGTTTAATCTCAATATTGTAATTGATTGTGGATATGCCAACAGAATTGAGTTTATTATTGACAGCGTCGACAACATCCTTAAGCGATGGCTTATATGTTTTTAGTTTTTCCTGATCGGGAAATTTTTCAAAATATAAGCTGCCACAATCGTAAGATTTGATTTCATCATAACTGAGTTGATATAGATTATGCTTGGACTCCTCGTTTATCTCAATTTTAGATCCATCTGGAGTGGTACATATCTCATGTGACATGAATGGTTCATGACTGACAATGACCTTTTTATCTTTGGAAATTACTACATCAAATTCCAAAGTATGCACGCCTAATTCAATAGCATGTAAAAATGCAGGAATTGAATTCTCGGGATACAAGCCCCGGCATCCACGATGGCCCTGAATATCTAATTGTGCTACGCTCATAATCGAATTACTTATAAATAATGCCAAAAGAACAAACTTAGTTTTCATCTATCCAGTTTTTTGTTCTACCAATAGCTTTATGCCAGTTTCTGATCAAGTTCTCTTTCTCAAGCTCATTCATTTTAGGTTTGAATGTCTTATCAACTTTTAAAAGAGCTTTCAGGTCGTCTATTGAGTCCCAAAATCCAACTTCCAAACCTGCTAGGAATGCAGCACCTAGTGCGGTAGACTCCAGGACAGCAGGTCTGACTACATTGGCCTCAATTAGATCACTTTGAAGTTGCATTAATAGGTTATTCGCGCTGGCTCCGCCATCCACCTTCAATTCTGCTATCGGTGCACCCAGATCTTCATTCATTGCTTTTACAATATCAAACACCTGTAAGGCAATCCCTTCGAGCGCCGCTCTTGCAATATGGGCTTTACGCGTGCCTCGGGTAATGCCAATTATAGCTCCTCTTGCATTGCTATCCCAATAGGGAGCACCAAGGCCAGTCAGCGCAGGTACGAAGTATACACCACCGTTATCCTTAACCGAATGTGCCAATGCCTCTACTTCATCAGAAGAATTGAACAATTCAAGGCCGTCTCTCAACCACTGAACGATAGCACCTCCTACAAACACGCTGCCTTCAAGTGCATAATGGACTGTTCCATTGACCTTCCATGCAATTGTAGACAGCAACTTGTGTTTAGAGTATTTTAATGTGCGTCCTGTATTCATGACTAAAAAACAACCCGTTCCATAGGTGTTTTTTAATGCGCCCTCTTGCGTACACAATTGACCAAACAGGGCTGATTGCTGATCACCGATAGCTGAACATATTGGAATTTCTTTTCCCAGTACGGCACTGTGTGTAATTCCGATATTATCCTTTGAAGATTTAACTTCAGGCAGCATATAATCAGGTATGTTAAATTTATCCAGGAGTGTCTTATCCCATTCCAAATCCACAATATTATAGATCATTGTTCTACTCGCATTGCTAACATCTGTGGCATGTACAGCTCCGTTTGTTAATTTGTAAATTAACCAACTGTCCACTGTCCCAAAAACAAGATTTCTAAGATCAATATCGATATTTTGAGATTCCAAATGCTTCAATATCCACCTGATCTTTGAAGCTGAAAAATAGGCATCCACCCACAATCCTGTCTTTTGATGAATCGTATCCATCCAGCCCTCTTGTTTCAGTGACTCACAATACTCTGTGGTGCGGCGATCTTGCCATACAATAGCGTTGTAAACAGGTAATCCGGTTGTTTTATCCCAGACAATAGTTGTTTCTCTTTGATTCGTAATTCCAATAGCCTCGATGCGGGCATCAATTGAATCTGCGTATTCCAATGCTTCCTTAATGGTCGATAATTGAGAAGACCAGATTTCAAATGGGTCATGCTCAACCCATCCTGGTTTGGGAAAATATTGGGTAAACTCCTTTTGCGAATTAAACACGATAGATCCGGCGTGGTCTACGAGCAGACTGCGTGAACTGGTTGTACCTTGATCAATTGCTAGAATAAAGCTTTGGCTCATAATTTACTGGATTACGCGCGTTGACAAATTTGAATAAAGGACATATTATCAATCAGAATATTTCCTTTATAAAAAGGTCTCTCTTCTGAAATAAAAGCTTCTAAGATAATGTATTGCATTTCGTTTTCGGGGGTGAATTCGAAATTAAAATACTGCCAGTCTAAAGACTCTATCAGTGGTGATTTGAATATAAGTTGTTGCTTCTGGCGGTGTTTATTACTGATCCAAATTCGCAGGTAAAGGGGTTTATTATAACCAGTGTAGGTATCCGAATGCGCCAAGCCCAAACCCAAGGTATAGCAGGTATTCTTTTTCAAGGGTGAGGCCAATCTTTGACCTATACTTTCATTGGTACCATCTTGCCTGGTGATCAGCCCAACAAATGATTCTCCATCCATGGGTTCATTGTATACACCCCAGATCTCCGGCAGTATATCTGGGGTTGTCCCTTCATCAACTGAAAACCATCCATATGGCATCGTTGCATCGCTATGCAAGCCTTCAAATGAGGCATTGTTAATTGGGATTTGGGCACATAGCCCTTGAGCTGATAATAATATAACTGATATATAAAAATATTTAATATAATTGTCCATATCTTCGTAAGGTATGTTGAAACTATTTCAGCTCAGAGAAGATTATTCAGCTGCACTTATTCTATTATTTATTTCATTAATGATAAGTGCCAGCCTTATTGCTATACTTGGTTTCTTCAAAACTGAAAACCATCAATCTGTTGCTGAAAGTTTCATGGTTGAAATATCATCAAATCCTGATGAAAGTAATAAAGATAATGTCATCGAATTATTAAAATCTAACGCATATATAAACGACAGAAGTATATCGTTTAAAGCTGCTGGTCAAGTGTTGGATCACTTTCAAACCAACATCCCTCAAAATGTAAAAGCCAAAATTCTTGCTGATCTCAAAATAAAGGACATTATCCTATTCTCGACAAATGAATTTAAAGAGATGAGGGTGCGTGATGAATTCATGAATGCTATTGGGAGTATGGAAGGTATATTCTCCATGCGCAATGTAGGTACATATAAAAGCATGAACAACAGCAATCATGCAAAGATCAATTTACTTCCCATAGCAATTATAATGTGCATTATTTCCATCTTTTTCAGTTTCGCCGCCATCAGGTCAGAACTCAAAAGAAAATATGCAGAAATGAAGATGCTTTCATTTTCAGGCGTGAATGATGGTGTGATACTGAGCAGATTGCGCGGATCTGTAAGTCTTGCCGTACTCAAGGTGTGGTTAATAACCATTCTTCTGTTTTTTTCGGCATTTCATCTATTATCACAAAACACTCTACGACATATTTCGTACATTGGAATTAAAGATATTATTGTAGCTTTGAGCATTGCATTGGTAATGATGTTAATCGTCTTACCTATGTATACAAATCACAGAGCTAAAAAAATTCTAAATAATTTTTAAATGGCTAAACAGAAAAAGGTTGTTGTAACGACGCAGAAGGTTAAACCAACGAAGTCAAATGTAACAGGAACCGCTACAAAGAAAGATTCTCAAAGTCAGTCCTCAACATTGATTTTCGGTAAAGAGAACTATAAATGGATAGGCATAGGCCTTGTACTTATCTTCGGTGGTATGTTATTGATGATTGGTGGTTTTAATGAAGAT
>JABDJE010000256.1 GCA_013002625.1 Saprospiraceae bacterium
CGTAATGGTTGTTCCAAGATTAACAGATAGCTTGCATCCGGGCAATGGCGGAAACCCGGCCTTTGGTGGTGAAGATCTTGATAATACACTCAGAACCGTCTTCTACCCAGCCATCATCGCGTATACCATTATTGGATACTGGATGTCACAATTATTATACAGATATCTGAAGCTTGAAAATAAGTGGCGCTCGGGATGATAATTTAAATCTTGAAAGTTTGCTATTATTAAAAATTTAGCGAGGTTTGCTCTAGAAATGAAATCAAAAATCACAGCCATTTACGGCCTTCTCTCCTTAATGTTTTGTTCGACTGTTGCAGCACAAAATACAGCCGATGATTTCTTTAGAAGTACAGGGAAACTGAACACTGTGCTGGGTGTGGTTGTAATACTATTTGTAATACTTATTATCTTTTTAATCCGATTGGATAGAAAGCTTTCAAAACTCGAAAAAAACTTAGACAATGAGTAATAAACAAGCCAGCTTTCATCAAAGCGTGGAACGCAATTTTGATAAAGCTGCCAATTTACTTGATTTACCAAAAGGTCTTTTGGATCAAATCAAAGCCCCTAACGCTATTTATCAAATGCGTTATCCTGTGAAGATTGGAAACTCTTACCAGGTTATTGAAGCCTACAGAGTTCAACATTCACATCACAGGTTACCAACAAAAGGTGGAATCAGATTTAGTCATCTGGTTAATCAGGATGAAGTTGTTGCACTCGCATCTTTGATGACTTATAAGTGTGCATTAGTGGATGTACCATTCGGTGGTGCCAAAGGTGGTGTTAAAGTATCTCCACGTGCTTACACACCGGAACAACTTGAACGTATCACCAGAAGATATACAGTAGAATTGGTAAGAAAGAATTTCATAGGGCCTGGTACAGATGTACCAGCTCCAGATTATGGAACAGGTTCGAGAGAAATGGCATGGATACTGGATACATACCAGCAATTAAATGTCGGTGAAATAGATGCAATTGCCTGTGTTACAGGTAAACCTGTGAATCAAAACGGGATCAACGGTAGAACAGAAGCTACGGGCCGTGGGGTATTCTATGGTTTAAAAGAAGCTTTGAGCTATGCTGATGATGCCAAAGCAATGGGATTGGAGCCTGGTATTGAAGGAAAGACAATGGTGATCCAGGGACTGGGTAATGTTGGGTATTACACTGGGATTATTTCTCAAGAGGAAGGGGGCGCCAAAGTTGTTGGTGTTTCTGAAATCGAAGGAACGATCGTAAATCCTAATGGCATCGACATTAAGAAATTATTCAAATACAGAAAAGATAAAGGCACCATTATCGGTTTCCCAGGCACAAAAAAGCTGGAGGTCAGAGAAGATTGGGTGGGGATAGAATGTGACATTTTGGTACCAGCAGCATTGGAAAGCCAGATTCATAAGAAAAATGCAAAACAAGTAAAAGCTAAAATTATCGCTGAAGCAGCCAATGGACCGGTTACTGCAGATGCCGAAGAAATCCTCTTGAAGAAGGGGGTTGTAATTCTGCCTGACATGTATCTTAATGCAGGTGGTGTTACAGTGTCCTATTTTGAATGGTTAAAGAATCTGTCTCACATGAGATTTGGAAGAATGGAGAAACGATTTAACGCCAGTCAGTTTACGAAATTGGTGAACCTGGTGGAACGTTCTACAGGGAAAAGCGTTAGTAGTAGAGAACGTACGTTTCTGACAAGGGGTGGAGATGAAATTGATTTGGTGCGGTCAGGATTGGAAGAAACAATGATTACGGCATACGGCCAAATCAGAGAGATTTATAAACGACGAAGAAAAGTGGAGGATTTACGAACTGCTGCATTTATCAATGCAATCAATAAAGTAGCAAGTGATTATACTTCATTAGGTGTATTTCCTTAATTTTTTCTACAGAAATATACTAATCTACTTTCAGGGTCGTTTATCATAAAAGTAGAGAGTTTTTTCATAGTTGGTTTCTAAGCCGGGGTTTGACTCCGGCTTTTTTTATTGCCAATATTTAGAATAAAAGTGGGCTTGTAAAGAATTTCATAAAATTTTATCTATTTCTAAGCGCAAGTATTAGAATTTTATTTTATAATTGTGCTTTCAAATTATTTACAAATTAATATGTCAGAGAAACTAGATAAGATTGATTTGAAGATCTTAAAGATCCTTCAGGAAAACAGCAAGATTACCAATCTTGAACTGTCAAAACAGATCGGACTTTCCCCCGCACCTACGCTTGAGAGAGTAAAGAAATTAGAGACGACCGATATAATCCAGAGTTATCATGCAAAAGTAAATGCAGAGAAGATCGGACTAAATGTGAGAACTTTTGTGCTTGTTTCTCTTGCTTGGAGTAAAGAAAATGCACTTGAAAATTTTATTGACAAAATCAGTAAAATTAGCGAAGTTGTAGAAGCGTATATCGTCACGGGAGACGGTGACTTCCTTTTGAAAATAATTACAAAGGATATCCCAAGTTACGAGCAACTATTATTTAAAAAACTATCACAGATTGAAGAGGTAGAGAGACTTAAAACATTTATGACTTTGTCCAAAGTGAAAAAGACAAAGCTCCTGCCATTCGATTATGATTAAGATGAATTATTAACCTCCGAAGGTGGCTGTTTCTTTTTAGGAAGAAGCAGCCATTTTTATTTAGATATGAACGGATCTGTTTTGTGGAAAATCTTGAGCCCTTCAGGGCAAAGCTCCTATTTGATGGGCACAATGCATGTAAAAGACAATGTTGCCTATACCCATGTAAGAAAAGCTGAATCCAAACTGTCATACTGTACCCATTATTTTGGTGAAATAGATCTGGACCATGCCCAGGAGATCATACAGCCTGAAGACTATCTGCTTCCTAAGGGTCAACACTTAAGACAATTGATCTCAGTAAGGCATTACCAAAAAATGGCAGCGGTATTGGCCAAAGTGTATGGCGTCTCATTGGATGGTCTTGGTCATTTTTACCCCCTTATGATTGTAAATCAAATCTCCGAAATCTTACTCAAGGAGGATAATGCCTTAGCCCTGGATCATTACTTGTGGATGAAGGCGAAGGAAGAAGGCAAACAAATGGGGGGAGTAGAAGCGGTTGATAGACAGGTAGAAATATTGCATTCCCTCGACTTAGATAGTCAAATCAAAGCACTCAAGGATCTCTGTAGACGTGTCAGACAATTCAATAAGTCGGTATTGAAGTTGGTAAGTCTATATGAACAGGAAGATATTCAAAAAATCTACCAGCTTTCAAAAAAGCAATTAGGCAAGCTGCGTACCTTGATGCTGTATGAACGGAATTTGAATATGGCAGATTTCATAGCGAACCAGGCGCATCTCAACGCCTTCTATGCTGTTGGGGCTGCACATCTTGGAGGCAACAAAGGCATTCTGGCCTTGCTCAAGAGGAGAGGATGGCAATTAATGCCTTTACGCAGCTAATTTTGCTTCCCGCTTATTTATAAAATGAAATGGTAAATAAATGATCGTAAATAGAACGACGACCAATCCTTCTAGGTGCAATATATAGATAGGCCAATCTCCTAACAAGTCGTACATTGTTTTACCTGGTGGCTTAGCGCGTAGATATAAATAATTCGCATCGAGGGCCACATCAACGAAGTATATTATCAAGGCAAGAACATTGAGTAGGATCGCACTCAAAATAGCATCTTTCCACTTGAGCCTGAATCCCAATACAATGGCACCATAGAGCATAAGCATAACCAAACCACAATGCACAATCCAATAACGCCAGTATTCATAATGTGGGAAGGATTGCTTTAATGTAGGCGTAAAAAGTGATTGGAAAGTACCTGCCATAATCCAAAAGAATAGTACGGCCCAGATGATGCGTTTACCCATAAGCATGGCTATCGGAACAAAAAACGGCATCATATTACACAGGTGAAGGGGAAGGTCTGTTCTGGCGTCAAATACACCCAATTGCATTTTGATGACTACCTTTGCTAATTGCGAAAACAAAACTACCAAAGCCAAATAAAATCCGAATAGTTTTTGTTGCTTGGGGGATAGTTTTTTCTTTGCAAAATAAATGATTGCAATTGAGACCAATACCGAAGCAAGAATGGTAAACAAATGCTCGCTTCCATAGTTTTGAAAGTTGAAATTATCTTTAAAAAAGGGATTATCCATCGCTCAAATTGCACCTTAAATTAACAATTATGTCGAAATCTACATCCGAAATAAAAATTGAAGTCCTGCTGGATGATAAAAAACATCCGGAATCGATCAACTGGACGGCCGATGGACCCAATGGTCCACAGACCCAGGAATGTAAAGCCATGTTGCTTTCATTCTTTGATCAAGCCACAAAAGAAACCTTTAAGATCGATCTCTGGACAAGCAAAATGCAAGTCGCAGAAATGGATAGATTTATGTTTCACACCCTTAATTCGCTTGCAGAGACTTACAACCGTTCTACTGGAAACACTGAATTGGCCAATCAAATGAAGCGCTTTGTTCAACACTTTGGAGAGTTCACAGAGATCATTCCCAAGGAAGATTAACAGCACATACATACGTATTATATATTTTTCATATATATTTTATTTATAATATAATTTATAGTGCGTTATATTATAAAAATATAATCGTAAATACCTGATATACAGACGTATACAATAATTGACAGTTTGTTGTTGGTAGAATGATACATATTAAATTATTTTTATATATATAATTTTTTATATTTGATATGTATTTCTCTTAAAGCTAACCATAATGCAGCGACAAGTCAGTGACAGATTCCTTGAGTGTCTAAACGCTTTAAAAGCAGACAATAAGATCAGGTCAATGCGACAGTTTGCATTAACCGTTGGAATTCATCCTCAATGCATCAGTGATGTAGCTACAGGGAAAAGAGATGTTAGCAACGAAATGATTTATAAGGCTACCGAACTCTTTGAGCTTAACCCTTCTTATTTATTTACTGGCAAAGGACCTTTATTTACAGCAGATAAAGATGTTTTTGATATTTCAGAAGAAAGCGAAAAAGAAACGCCGGTAATTGCAGTGGTAACCGATGAAATAGGAGAAGAACGGATCGTTCATGTTCCAATTGAAGCACAGGCAGGCTATGGGCAGCAATTGCATGATCCAATATACCTTAAGGAACTCCCGACATTTACATTGCCTGGCAGCCAGTTTAATAGAGGATCTTACAGATGCTTTGATATTGCAGGGGACAGTATGGAGCCTACCTTATTTGCAGGGGATAAAGTTGTATGCTCTTTTGTTGAGCCTCATAATATTACTTCTTCTATTCGCAATAACTACGTTTATGTCGTTATAACAAATGACGGAGTTGTGATAAAAAGACTGAAAAACACGATCAAACAAAATCAATCCATTACATTGATTTCAGATAATAGCTATTATTCGCATTATGACTTACACGTTGATGAAGTAAAAGAGGTTTGGATGGTGACACATAAAATTTCACCTTTTATGCCCAATCCATCCAACGTGCGCAATGCATTGCATGCTGAAGTTGATATTTTGAAAGATACTATTTCAGACCAAAGTAAAATGATTAGGAGTCTGAATTCTACTGTAGAGAAGCTTCTTAAAATGAACAGATCTACGAATATAATGCCTTTGTAAGCAGATCATATCATCCCGATTCCGATTGCTGACCTTTTTATTTAGAACCACATAACTGGTATTAAACATATCTAATGATGGAATTGGAGACTCAAAATAACACAGCAACAGACCCATTGTATATTAACTACAGAAATGTCGATTTATATGATCGGGATAAACTTGTTTACGAAAAACTCAACTTTCAGCTCAAGAAGGGCGAGTTGTTGTACATCGCAGGGTCAGACAACGAAATTGCTCATTTGATCTTGTCCAGCTTTTATGCCCATGCCAGGTTAGAAGGGGAGTTTGCTCAAGTGTTGGAATATGATTTAATGGATATTGACAGATCCGCCGTAACCGCGCTTAGACAATCTATTGGACTGGTTTTGAATAACCAATTCCTATATGATAATCTTAGTCTGGAAGAAAATTTTAATAAATTCAAAGATATCATAGGCGAATTGTTTGCCGGACCAATTCAAACCGATAGCCGTGCATGGCTTGCTTCTTTTGGTTTGAACCCAGACAGCATGCCTGGCGACATTTCAGCAAATGAACGTGTGATATATTCGTTTGCAAAAGCATTGCTGCATCAGCCCAAAATAATATTTGTGGAAGATCAGTTTGCACAACTTGAGCTTGAAAGTCAAATCGTTATTATGGATACACTCATTGAACGACTTAGAGCGGAAACATGCAGCGTGGTAATGGTTCAATCGAACAGTGAATTCATCGAACGATTCCCAGGTATGATTTTTATCTGCAATGCAGAAACGAAAACTATGGCGTAATCAATTCCAATGCCTTTTCAACTTCTGTTACCGGCATTTTGCATACCTTATTCTGGCATACATAAATCATTGTAAGGTCATCGACATACTTATCCTTAAGTAGATCAAGGTCAGTATCTTCAGTAGAGTTACCCAAAATGATGGAATTGGCTAGATAATGTTTAGAGATTTCCTTTCTTATAGCGTCTGCATTTTCACCCACAATTGCAATTTCATAAGGTGCTTTGGTGAAATCAAACAACAATTGCATCCAATTACTGTAGAAGCTCAAATACTCGGAACCTGTCACCTGAGGCAGCATATTAGCCATCATTTGTTGTGCTTTATCGAGGTGGTCCGTATTATATTTTAGGGTGCCCAGACTAAACAATGCACGTGCCATGGCGCTGTTGGAGGCTGGAATGACATTGTCGTTGTATTCTGCTTTTTTTGCAATCAATGGGGGATCCAATTTGGACGTATAATCAAACATTTTTGTTTCGGCGTTGTAGAAGTGTTCGATGGTGTAACGAACCAGCTTGTCGGCGGTATCCAGCCATTTTGTGTCAAAGCTCACCTGATATAGGTCAACGAGTGCTTTGGTCAATAAAGCATAATCATCTAGAAAGGCGTTGATGGATGATACGCCGTCTTTATAGTTGCGGTTTAATCTGCCATCATCCTGCATTTGATTATCCAAAAGAAAGTTCATAGTCTGAACAGCGCGATCCAGATAGGCTTCATCTCCCAGGGCTTTGTAGGCATCGGTATAACCACTGATCATCAAGGCATTCCAACTCGTTAAAACCTTATCATCGAGTCCAGGGCGAATACGCGTGCTCCGAGCTTCAAATAATTTTGATTTGGATTCTGTAATTAAGCTTTCGAATGCTTCTGCATTTAACCCATACTTTTCTATAATTTCCGCTTTGTCTTTAACGATATTTAGAATGTTGGTGTGTTCCCAATTGCCACCGGCACTAACATCGTAATATTCCTTGAATGCTTTGGTGTCCTCGTCTTCACCTAATATGCTGTCTATTTCATTTTCAGACCATACATAGAACTTTCCTTCTTCGCCTTCACTGTCTGCATCCAAAGATGAGTAAAACCCCTTGCCTTCATCATATAATTCACGTTCAACGAAAGAGAGCGTGTTTTCGATGATTTCCTTGTAATACGCATCCTTATTAATTTGATAGGCTTGGGCATATATGCTGACCAGTTGAGCGTTATCGTACAGCATTTTTTCAAAGTGCGGAACCAACCAGAATGCATCTACTGAATAGCGCGCAAACCCGCCACCCAATTGATCGTAGATACCACCCTTTGCCATCTTGTCCAGACTTATTTTGGTGATGTCCCAAGCCTCCTGATCTCCGGTGTACCAATAATATTTCATTAAAAACTCATAGACATTTGGCATTGGAAATTTGGGTGCTCCTGAACGCCCTCCATAGGTTTTATCATAAAGTACTTTGCCCTTTGACACTGAGGCCATCAAGTCTTCCTTGGAAAAGTCAAAAGCACTGTCTTTGACTTCAATAATATTAGAGTTGTTGATTCCGGATGTGAGTTGGGTTGCTGTTTGCTCCAGCCTGTCCGGATTTTCATTTTTAATTTTAACGATTTGATTGAGTATTCCTACCCATTCCTTTTTAGGATAATAAGTACCTGCAAAGACAGGTCTGCCATCAGGCAGTGCAATGGCGTTAAGTGGCCAGCCACCTCTACCACTGATAAGCTGAGCTGCCGTCATATAGACATCATCAACGTCTGGTCTTTCTTCACGATCTACCTTTATTGAGACAAAGTGCTCATTCATGATTTGTGCCACTGTAGAGTCTTCAAATGATTCATGTTCCATGACATGACACCAATGACAAGCCGCATAGCCTACACTAATAATCAGAAGTTTATTTTCTTTTTGAGCCTTCGCTAAAGCCTCCTCACCCCAAGGATACCAATCTACTGGATTGTAGGCATGCTGTAAAAGATAAGGGCTGGACTCATTAATAAGTTTATTGGCTTTCTTATGATTATTCTGCATGGATACGGTATTGCAATTTGTGAAAAGTATAAGAATTGCTAATGTGGAAATGTATGTTAATACTGATTTGTTCATTTCTTATCAAATTGGAAGGCAAAGATAACTTTATGTTACCATATTGTATACTGTGATCGATTATCAAATAAAAAGGATATATTTAAAAAGCGTTAATATGTAAAATATTCAAAATCATTGATATGAAATGGCGTAGGTTAAATGGCAACGAGATTGATATTCCAATTAAGAAAAAAGTGGAAGAAACCATTGTACGTGAGCGTGCGCTCGGGAACAAACTGAAGGTTTGTATTGGTTCAGACTCTCTTGATAGAGCGGGTGTTGTTGAATTTGCCACAGTCATCGTATTCCTACGCGAGAAGAAGGGGGGCTTTATGTTTATACATAATGATAAGATGCGCCAAAGTATGACCATTAAAGAACGGATGATTCATGAAGTCGCTAAATCAGTTGAAATAGCATACAGTCTTTGTGATCTATTGGATAAATATAATGTAGAACTTGAAGTCCATGCGGATATCAATACAGACCCTAGTTTCAAATCAAATACAGCACTAAAAGAAGCCATGGGCTACATCCTTTCAATGGGCTTCGTTTTTAAGGCCAAACCAGATGCTTTTGCCAGCTCCAGCTGTGCCGATAAAGTGATCTAGTATTATTCTTCATGACAGTATGTAAAGAATTGATCCTCAATATTTGAGGATAAGTATAATAATATTATACACTTCACCGATTTTTCCTTTTATTAGCGGCAAAATTTAGAAAATATGAGATTCATTTTAGGATTAATCCTTACAGTAATGCTAAGTGTGTCGGTAAACGCTCAAATGAACAAGATCGAATTTGAGGAGTACACACTTGACAATGGCTTACATGTTATCCTTCATCAAGATCAAAGCACACCCATCGTTGCTGTGTCTGTGATGTATCATGTAGGGTCAAAAAACGAAAAACCAGACAGAACTGGATTTGCACATTTCTTTGAACACCTTTTATTTGAAGGGTCTGAAAATATCGGCCGCGGAGAATATGACACTTATGTTGAAAGTGCAGGTGGCACGCTGAATGCAAATACGACTTATGATCGTACATTTTATTTTGAAATTCTGCCATCGAACCAACTTGAGCTAGGATTGTGGTTGGAATCGGAGAGAATGCTGCATGCTAAAGTTGAGCAGGTAGGTATTGAGACTCAAAGAGAAGTTGTGAAAGAAGAAAGAAGATTGCGTGTGGAGAATCAGCCATATGGAACAGTAGTACAGGAGTCTATGAAAAGAATGTTCAAGGAACACCCATACCAATGGCCTGTAATCGGTTATATGGAACACTTGAATGCTGCTGAAGAAGCAGACTACAAAAACTTTTACAATGATTTTTATGTACCGAACAATGCTATTTTAAGCATCGCTGGTGATATAGATATCGATCAAGCTAAAATGTGGATTGAGAAATACTTTGGCGGTATTCCAAGAGGTGAAGGTGAAGTCTACAGACCAAATATTGTTGAACAACCATTGGGTGCTGAGGTTAGAGATACCGTGTATGACAACATCCAATTGCCTGCAGTAATTCAAACTTATAGAATTCCTGCACAGGGTACTGAAGACTTCTACGCTGTGAGTATGTTATCAACCTTGTTGTCTCAGGGTGCATCATCAAGATTGAATAAAGCCTTGGTTGATGAACAGCAAAAAGCACTGTTTGTAGGAAACTTCCCATTTGAATTGGAAGATCCTGGTGTAGCGCTTTCATTTGCAATTTGCAACATGGGTAAAGATCCTTCAGAAGTGGAAGCAGCAATTGACGCTGAAATTGAACGTGTTAAGAATGAACCTATTCCTGATGAAGAATTTCAAAAATTGAGAAATCAGATTGAAAATGATTTTGTCAGCTCTAATTCACGTGTAGCCGGAATAGCAGAAAGTCTTGCCAATTACAAGATGTACTATGGAGATACTAATCTTATCAATTCAGAAATTGACAAATACCTGGCTGTAACGAAAGAACAAATTATGGAAGCAGCTAAAAAGTACTACACTAAAGATAACCGTGTGGTTTTATATTATTTACCTAAACCGGTTGATCAACCATAAAATCTAACAGACAATGAAGTATTTATTATATATATGCCTTGGTTTGTTCCTAGTTAACTGTACACCGAAAGTGGCAGAACAAGTACAGGAGCAAAACATGGATGACAAAGCCTGGAGATCTAATGCACCCGATGCAGCGCCTGCCAGAGCCATAAAAATGGGTGAGTACAATGTATTCGACCTTGATAACGGATTAAAAGTGATTGTTGTTGAAAATCATAAATTACCTAGAGTATCTTACCAATTATCCCTTAGAAATTTACCTGTCATGGAAGGTGACCAGGTAGGATATCAAGGATTCGCGGGGTCATTGATGAGCAGAGGAACCTCAAGCAAATCAAAAGCTGATATCGACAAAGCAATTGACTTCATAGGTGCCAGTATGAATACATCACCGAATGGGGTATTTGGCAGCTCACTGACTAAGCATCAGGATAAGTTGTTGTCAATTATGACCGACGTGCTTTACAATCCAAGTTTCCCCCAGGATGAATTTGAGAAATTAAAAACACAAGCACTCTCAGGAATTCAGACTTCTAAAACTGATCCAAATTCTATTGCAGCAAACGTAGCCTCTAAAGTAAATTATGGCGAAGATCACCCGTATGGTGAAGTTCAGACGGAGGAGACAATCAACAATATAGAATTGCAAAATTGTGTGTCTTATTATAAGACTTACTTCAAGCCTAATAATGCTTATTTAACTATTGTAGGAGACATTACGCCTGCAGAAGCTAAAGCTAAGGCCATGAAATATTTTGGTGATTGGAAATCAGGTAATGTACCAGAGCATAGTTATAAAATGCCTACAAAACCATCGGAGCCTAGAGTCTGTGTAGCCA
>JABDJE010000263.1 GCA_013002625.1 Saprospiraceae bacterium
TTGTTTTCCAATCCCACAGCCTCTTTTGCCTGATTTAGTAATTTACCAAACTGCGCCTGAGCCGGCATATTGAATCCTACAAGGACTAAAGCAATCAATAGTAAACGCATCTTTATCATATTTGAAATTATTTACAACATAGATAACAAGAAAACGGCTGAAATGATTGTTTGTCTTGAATAATTAAGACCAACTTAACGATCTGCGATTTATACATTCTGCAATAGGGATATTGGAGCAATATTTGCACCTTTTTCATTTAATCATTGTTAAAAAACAAATTTGTTGATAAAACATGGAGGAATTAACCTATAAATCCAGTAGAGCCCAGGTTTCGCGTGCTGCCATCCAACGGTTGCATACGTCCATGCGACACCTATTTAACAGAGGGTCTTACAAGCCCTTAGGCATATCAGGAGAAGCAATGATTAAATCATTGCTTGCGCTCAAGCCAGAGATTTATGGTTCTATTGCAGATCCAGAACGGTTGGAATTAAATGGACTGCTTTATATCTTTCAAAGGTTGCCCCAGGGCATCGAAGAATGCAGATATATAAAGTTGATTAGCCGCGAAGGGTTCCAAAATGGTCAGTTTCAAGTTGAAATACCACTCAAACGTAGACGTAATTGTTATAGAATCGACCGGGAGCAGATGTATATTGAAATGACAAGAGGCCGCAGCGACATTTATGATGTCCTCACGCATTTGACATTCTTGTATATCGAAGCAGAAAAAATAAGGCGCAATGCCATAGACGGAAAGGATAGGAAAAAGCGGGACTGGGAGTTATTGGAGGCACTTATTTACAAAATAGAAAACGGTGAAGAGTTCAATGCAGATGTAGCCAGCACCTATTTAAGCACCTTGATCGGTCGCACCTATCAGGAAACACTGGATGCCATTCATCAATTTGAATCAGCTGAAAAGGTCAACAGTCTGTTCAAGATAATTTATTGGCTTGGGCGACATGCCATTGAAGAACACCTTGATCAAAACGATCGAATAATCACCTTTTCCCCTACCCTAAGAGAAAAACTGGGGCATCATATTTTTGGTGAACGGTGGGCACAAAATATTAAGTCATTATTAGAAGAAAAAAATTTACTACATAGACCCATTCATATCATCAGTTCCAATCTCCACAGTGTGATGAACTGCTTTTATTCTTATTCGAGCTTAAGTGACAAAATCAAAGAGACCAATCTAGAAGAGTTTGCTGAACACCTGTCATTGGATGAGAACGAACATTTGCGCAACGCAGTAAGAAAATTTGCACTCAAGCATGGCATGTATGAGTTATTTGACAATACAGGTACAAATATTGGCGTACAAATATTTGATCTGGCCAGGCTCGACTGTGAGATTCTGCCTAATGAATTAAATTGCAACTTCAATGGAGATGACAACGAAAAGGTCATCATCGTAATGGATTATGCTTTTGGAGAGCAGGCTTATGAATGCATGGATGAATTGTTAAAACCCTATACAAAGGATGATCAAAAGATCAAATTAAACATTCAATCCATTAACATCATGGGTAAAGCTGGTATCCTCGAAGGTAGAAAGGGTGATATTATGATCCCGACCGCTCATATATTTGAAGGATCGGCAGACAACTATCCATTTGAAAACAGCTTTACCTCTTCGGACTTTAAAAATAATGGTCTGGGTGTCTACCAAGGTCCTATGATTACTGTTTTAGGGACTTCACTTCAGAACAGAGACATATTAAGATATTTTACAAAATCCTCGTGGAGAGCTATTGGTCTGGAAATGGAGGGTGCACATTATCAAAAAGCCATTCAGGCTGCTTCAAAGATTCGGCATTCCATCAAAGAAGATATCAAATTAAGATATGCTTATTATGCTTCGGATAATCCATTGGAAACCGGCAGTACATTAGCTTCGGGAGGTCTTGGTGTTGGCGGCGTAAAACCAACGTATATGATTACGGTGGCTATTATAAATGGTATAATGCAACAATAAAAAAAGAGGTCACCAATGTGACCTCTTATCCATGCTAGTATTATAAGCCCGGAAAACCTATTTGACTTTTACACCGGTATATTCTATCATATCATGTCCTTGAATGATAAAACCAAGCTTATTATCACCTTTATCAAACAGTTTAAGATCTATCCTTACTTTGTTGGCATGGACTGGCAATTGAAACTGGAGAACTCCATTTTTACCATAGATCTGTACCTTTTCAATTTCTTCGTATGTAACGAAATCAAAACTGTTTGTTTCAGCATTAAATGCTGAATGTTTGAATACGTCCTTCTGGACATTATTCTCTAAAGAGACTTCAACTTCAGCAGTGTTGATGAGGATTGAGGCATCAGAAGGAATAATTGTTGCCCATGAAAGCGTCATGAAAGACATCATGATGACTGCAATTAAAAGTACTCTTTTCATAATATGTGACTTTAACACGTTAATAAATAATAATCCTTAAATACTCAAAGCCCCAGAGGGAACCTTTGATAATAGAATAGATATAAACAGGAATATGAGCTGAATATTACTATTCAAACTCTCAATACGGTGGGTAATTATATCTCAAAGATAAGTGCAGATCAGGCTGAAACCAATAACACTGTTCAGTGCTCAATGACATGCGCTTTTCTATAATTTACAAATTTTTTCATATATATACAACTGTACCTTATGCGCTTAGAAAACAATTGTAAAGTACTTTGCATTAAGAAAAAGGGCCATCCGGGGATGACCCTTTTTATCGATGGTTTAAAATAAACTCGAATCGGTTATTTGACTTTAACACCTGTGAATTCTACCTTTTTATTACCATCGATCATAAATCCGAGCTTATATTCTCCTTTACCAAATAATTGCTTGCTAATCCTGACCTTTCTTGAAAGGACAGGGAGTTGGTACAATAGATCACCTCTAGAGTCGAAGATTTGAATGAACTTGGTCTCTTCTCTTGTAACAAAATCGAAACTGCTGGACGATTCACTATACGTCGCCATTTTGAAGAAATCTTTTTGAACCTCATCAATTAAAGAGACTTCTATTTCATTTGTTTTGATTAGAACCAATGACTCCGTTGGAATAATTGATCCCATTGACATGGTAACCATTGACATCCAAAACACCATAACTATCAGTACTCTTTTCATAGCAAATAACTTTAACACAATTAAATAATAAAGTATTTATCATCAATTTCTCATCTACAACTAGAATCGTGAAAAATAGCTTCAGACAATCAATTGATAGAACAGACTTATAACAGAGATAGTGAACTGGAATAAGAGCCATTCAGCTCTCAATATTTCGAGGTGTTGTGAAATATAATTCAAAGATAAGCGGTGCATGCTCCATAACCTATAACATGTATACAGGCTTTGAGACATGGTAATCGGAATGATGAAGAAATATGTGAATATATAACAGCCCTAGAACCATGCTGTTAAAAACCAATTGACAAGTAGTTTGCACTAAAAAAGATGACCAAGTGGGTGGTCACTACCCGGAGGTATATTTTTTTATTGATTCAATGATCTTCTCTCTTCTATTATCAGGACTTGGATGTGAACTTTGAAACTCCGGAACACGTTGTCCGCCAGAAGCCTGTTCCAGGATATCCATTACAGATATCAACTCTTCGGGATTATAGCCCGCTTCCAACATTAACCTGACGCCCCAATCATCAGATTCCAATTCCTGGTCACGACCATAGCTCAAATTCATATAATTTCCGACCACACTTGCTGCCTGAGTCACAGTTGGATCGCCGCCCGAACCTAACATGATGCTTTGAATTATACCTTGTATAAATCCTGTCTTGGCCATCCTTACCGCCCCATGTCTATGAATAACATGTCCGATTTCATGCCCAAGTACGCCAGCCAGTTGATCTTCATTTTGTAATCTTGAATACAGTGCGGCGGTAATAAATACCTGGCCCCCTGGCAAAGCGAATGCATTGACTACATTGGGGTCAGCCAATAAATGGAAATCATAGGGATAGCCTGATTTTCTAACGATTGTTGATCTTACAAGCCGCTCCCCTACTTTGTCCAGCAGCTCCTGTGCACGCTGATCCGGATGTAAACCACCGTGTTGGGCAGCCATCTTAGGTGCTGATTGAATACCAAGTTGAATCTCTTGCTCAGGCGTCCATTGAATACGTTGCGTTTCACCTGTAATTGGATTCACCTGGGCACTCGAAAAATATTTCATTGCCTGATAACCAAACATTAGCAGGCCTAGCACTAGCATGATTTTAAATCTTCCTGTCCCTAAACTTCTTCCTCTTCTATTGTTGGGATAACGTGATGGTTGTCTTCTGTACATAGCTAATCTTGAACTGCGTTAAAAATGGCTGCCTACAAATAGAATAAGCATTAAAATAAATCCGCCTCTTATCGAATAATCAATATCTGGTATAAATTTCGTCAACCAACAAATAATGAATACCGGAATGGATGCTATTGTAATTGCAAAAAAAGGATAGGCTAAGATCTGGAGGATATAGATGGAACCACTTTTAAAATTCCAATCTTCGACAAGGTGATAGGGATTGACCATAACAGCCATTACAATCATTAATACAATAAGCAGCCAACTTGTCCATTCGGTCCGAAAATCCATTTCGTTTTTTATTTAAATATAAATATTAAGGTCAAACAGATGTATTATCCATTTGACCTTAACATTTTCTGCCTTATTAAGTCTTACTAAATCTTGTAACCCAGCGTTACGATAAACCTTGAGACAGTGGATTCATTGTTGACAAGCTGCTGCCTGTCTGTTACAAGAATGCGATATGGGATATAGCCCTCTGTGGCATTGCGATATTGATAAGCCAAATCAAGAAAAACTCTATCTCCTCTTATACCGCCTCCAATTGAATATATTCTATCGTATTCTGCAGAACCATCCACATAATATGGAGATCCAACAAAAGAAATTCCAGACCGTACTCTGAACCGATCAAATGCCAGTTCTCCTCCAATGTTAAAATTGAATGCTGATTGTAACTGGCGATCTATTTCACCATTAACTTCACGTTCATAATCCAATTCCAAAGGATTATTTGAGTATGCTGTTAAATTGAATGTGTTAGCAGTATAATTAAGATAATGCACATCCATATTTAAAAATCCTTTGACTTTTGACCCTTTGATGAGTGTACCTATACTGCCGGTCAGGCGCATCGGTGTTTTTAATCTATACTCAAAATATCCATCTGGAGACTCCACAAACTCACCATTAAGATTACATACCTCACAATCGTAGTTCATTGCGGTAAAATAAGAATCTGACATTCTGAAGAAGGTTGGACTCTGATATGCCAATCCAAGTCTTACCGTGTTTTCTATCATATAATTTAGGCCCAACTTGAAATTGATGCCTGTCCCGGATGTATTCAGTCGCTCGATATAACTTAGATCATTGAAGATCGGAATTTCATTGTCTATGTCAATCTCCTGATAAGTCTTATCCTCCTCAAATGAAATGAATGGAACGCCAATGCCAATACCTATGGCCAGATCATTGCTAAATCGACCAGCCCAGGCAAAGACCAATTCGTTCATTTTACCCGATCGGGTCACGTCCTGCTTCTTAAATACTGTTCTGAAGCTATCAATATCCGCTTCGTAAAGCCTGTCCTCTTTGTCGTCATATATGGCTCCAGATTCATAAGCCAATCCAGCTTCAAAATCATCCAACTCATCAGGGGACCTTCCATCCGCCAGCTCTATGAACCGCTCAATGATTGTGCCTTGTGTGGCACCGGCAAAACCAAAATTTTCAGTATAGTTGGCATATTGAAGCAATCCGATAGAAAAAGCAGAAGATTTTAAATCCGAATTCCGTGTACCAGACTGAAAAACAAAGCCAAGGTTTTCAAAATTTAATTCATTGTTATGTTGGGTCGTCAAACTTCCAGCATTTCTTAAAAATGAATTTGTTTCGCCTGAATTAACGCTAAAGGAAAATACCAATTCACTGGATTTGTAATCGGCCAGGCCTGCAGGATTTATACTTAATACCCCGAAGTCTCCGCCCATAGCGCCGAAGGATCCACCAGCTCCAATGGCTCTGGCTGTGCTTCCCGGCGTAAGTTGTGAATAACGAACTGCGTCTGTAAGTGTCTGTGCATGGATAGTTGTTGCAAAAACAAGCAACATAAATATCCAAATTAATGGTTTTCTCATATTCAGTATTTCTTTACTTGCAAAATTGGGTTCATAAAAAAGGTGGACAAAAATTGTCGCCCACCTCTCTCACATTACTTGATATATTTCTTGTCGTCTATCTGCCTAATTACCTTCCACCGCGTCTTGAACCAGAACTGCTTCTAGAACTGGATCCGGAAGACCTTGAAGATGAACTTCTCGAACTGGATCCTCCCCTCGACATTCCTGAACTCGATGATCTCGATGAAGACTTAAAGCTCGATCCGGATGATCTATTGCTTGAAGATCTGGAT
>JABDJE010000224.1 GCA_013002625.1 Saprospiraceae bacterium
AATCTGGTTTCAATGGGTTGTAGTTTTGGCGCAGAAGTTACCCCAGGAATATTGGTGGCATTAACAATTTCATCCCAAATGTCGTCTGGGCTTTTGATTTCATCGCGCCATTGTCGAAAATAGCGACCGTTTTTATCAGGTATCAATTCGCCTAATTCATTCCGAATGTATTCTCCTTGTTTGTATTCGTATCTCACTCGATGCCCGTTTTCATCAGTCTTATATTCGGACTTATAAAGGATGACATTTTCGTACATTGACATTGGTGCAGGGTCGAGGGCACTATTAACTCTCCCCGCTTTGCCAACTACTGTTTCCACTTCTGGAATGGCGGTAACTGCCATATCAAGCAAGCGGAGATTTTTAATGTTTTCCTGCATACCTGAATGCGGCATAGAGGTTGGCATTAATAAAAAAGAACCTTCATCAAGAGCTGGCATAAATTCCTCTCCAGTTTCCTGATATACCACAAAACCTTGATATACAATGAAGGAAACCAGTAGTATAAACAGGATTTTAAAACGAAGTAGAAAACGAAGAATATTTTCGTAGAAGTGGATAATTAGATAGAAGACTCCTATTAATCCTCCAGCAATGATTACAATAAATGAGAAGTTTGTAAGAATACTTTTATTTACACCAAGAGGCATCCAAACGGCTGCTAAAAGCCAAGCTACAGTTGATGCATAAATTATGTTTGTAATGGCAGATAAAATACTTGCATTTCTATCAGAACTATATTGTTGTACCAGCAGATGTAAAATCCCGGCTACGCCAACAATTGCTAATATGCCACCCAAAAGCGGGTGATATACATAACTGAGTATTCCACCTGCTACAACTGCCAATCCATTATATAAGTATGACAGCGATTTTCGACCTGATTTCAATGAAAATACTGAATGGGCTAATGGTGGGATAATAGTAATAGCCACAATAACAGAAGCTATCAGTGCAAAAGTTTTAGTGAATGCCAAAGGTTTGAATAATTTTCCTTCTGCAGCTTCCATTGTAAATACAGGTAGGAAGGAAATAACTGTAGTGGCAACAGCAGTAATCACTGCCGAAGCTACTTCCGTGGTAGCCTCGTAAACACTCTCTAAAAGCGGTTCTCCCGGTGGTGCTTCTTTTAAGCGTTTAACCATGCTTTCTGTCAACACAATTCCCATATCCACCATGGTGCCAATGGCTATCGCTATTCCTGATAGTGCAACGATATTAGCATCTACTCCAAAATACTTCATTGCAATAAAGCACATCAATACGGCAACAGGTAAAGTGCTAGAGACCAGAAGCGAGGATTTTAAATTCAGAAGCATTAAAATCACAACAATTATTGTAATGAGTATTTCGAGTGACAAGGCTTCCTGAAGTGTCCCTATTGTTTCATTAATTAGCTGGGTGCGATCATAAAATGGAATAATTTTAACCTGTGAAAAAATACTGTCTCGAAGCTCCTTTGAAGGTAGTCCAGGTTCAATTTCCGCTATCTTTTTCTTTACATTATTAATAACTTCCAATGGGTTAGCACCATATCTTGCAATCACAACTCCGCCAACAGCTTCCGCTCCAGATTTATCTAAAACTCCTCTTCTGGTCGCTGGCGCGATACTCACTTTGGCGATATCTCCAATCCTAATTGGTACATTATTATTTACAACAATGACACTTTTCTCAATATCCTCTGCATTCTGAACATAACCTAAGCCACGAACAAAGTATTCAGCAAGATTGATTTCAATAGTTTGTGCTCCTACATCAATGTTGCTTTCTTTTATGGCATACATTACCTGTTCTAAATTGATGCTATATGCTTTCAAAGCATCTGGATCAACATCAACCTGATATTCTTTAACAAACCCTCCAATTGATGCTACTTCAGCTACGCCTTCAGCAGAAGTTAAGCCATAACGAACATAATAATCCTGAATCGTTCTGAGTTCGTGTAAATCCCATCCGCCGGTAGGGTTTCCATCTTTGTCTTGTCCTTCGAGTGTGTACCAATAGATTTGCCCCAATGCCGTAGCATCTGGCCCGAGAGTAGGCTGTACTCCATCAGGTAAGGTGTTAGCAGGAAGGGAATTGAGTTTTTCTAAAATGCGACTTCTACTCCAATAGAACTCAACATCATCATTAAAAATGACATAGATACTTGAAAAGCCGAACATTGAATTACTACGTATACTTTTTACCCCTGGAATACCAAGTAATGCAGTAGTTAAAGGATATGTAATTTGATCTTCAACATCCTGAGGGGATCGTCCCATCCATTCAGTAAAGATAATTTGTTGATTTTCTCCAATGTCAGGGATGGCATCAACTGCAACTGGATCACGTGGCAGTTCTTGGAGCCCAAAATCAAATGGAGCAGTTATTAATCCCCAGCCTACAAACAGAATTAACAATAAATAGGCTACCAATTTATTTTGTAAAAAGAATCGTATAAAACTATTGAGCATGTTTTGGAAATTTCATTCCATGAGTTATATATCAAAATGAAAAACGTAGAGTATTAAATCAATACGCCTATTGTCCCACCAGAAATTTAACTGTAGAACATATACGCAGATACATGCTTCTTATAAAAGAAATAATTGAAAGAAAATTTGAATATTTTTTGATATTAATGGAGGTTTATAGCGAGCAAAAGCTGGGACTTGGGTCACCAGATATAATGCAGTGAAACAAACCGGAGACACCGTAAATTGTCCCAGCTGGTTGCTCACCTTAACTTCGCTATAATCATTGGATTTAATTATTTCAGAATAGACATGAACCATTTTATTTTCACAACAATCTTTCTTTGTAAAAGATACAGTTGTGCCCTTTGAATGGTGACACGCCTTATTGACTTTATGTGGATTACTATGACAAGATTTTGCTTCTGATATGAAATTTATCGTTTTGAGCTCGCCCTTACAATAATGTGTGTCAACAGAAAATCCTGTCGAAGATATAAACACCATCAGCGCCATCAAGGCAGATGTAAATCGATATTTAATTTTGTCACACACTATTGATAAAACCTAAATTAATCTATTTCTGTTTTAAATGCTTCCAATTATTTAATTACCAAAGAAAATCATTAATGCAGCCATTGACATCATTCCCACATCTTCGACTATTGTAACCGTTGACATAGGTAAGTTGAATACATCTCCTAAGCAAGCACACTTTATTTTCCTCTTTTGTAAATTTGATTGAATAACTCCCAGGCTGCTAACTCCAAGAATTATAATAGTCACCCAGTTTGTAGCTAGTGGAAAAAAATTAATTAAATATAAAATACCCAACCCTAATTCCACGAAAGGATAAATATATCCCCAAGTAAACCACCTTCCAGCTACCCAATCATACATACTGTAACTTGAAGCAAATTCAGCTAGATTTAAAATTTTAAAAAATGAGAACACTATAAAAAAGCCAGCCATAAAATGTCTCATCCATATTTGCCAAGAAAAATTAGCAAAAGGATATTGAGCTAAAATGCTTGTCATCAAAATGAAAAGAATAATCAAAATTAAAGGCTTATAAGTTTGAATTGAAGGTTGCGGCAACTCTCCTGTTGATATGTTGTCAGAATGAGCCTCTTTAATCACATAATGCCCAACTACTTTTTGTAACTCGTCCACAGAAAATTTTGAATCTGACTCAATCCAAACTTTTTCTTCCTCTAAGGACACAACAACATTATCCACGCCATCAAGTGATTCAAGACCGTTTTTCACATTGTTAACACATCCCTGGCATGTCATGCCTGATATATTGTATTCACTTTTCATTTTCACTATCAAAACTACACTGAATGACAATTATAGATTTACAGAATTTTGGTTTTGATTTATATAATTCTAATTATAGCTTATCAAGTTCAATTC
The DNA here is from genome assembly GCA_013002625.1 of Saprospiraceae bacterium. Lineage (GTDB taxonomy): Bacteria > Bacteroidota > Bacteroidia > Chitinophagales > Saprospiraceae > RFSX01. The sequence continues at coordinate 3,879 of JABDJE010000224.1, forward strand.
TCTTCATATTTATTGAATTTCGAAACATAGACGGCGTAAGCCCAGTGTGTTTTTTAAACTGATTAGATAAATGAGCCGAACTGCTAAAACCCAACTCATATGCAATCTCTGATATGGATTTTTCATTGTAGCTCAACAATTCCTTTACATGTTCAAGTCTTAATTGGATCAAGTAATTTTCAATAGTTCTTCCTTCAACTTGTGAAAATAGTTTACTCAGATAGCTATATTCTTTTGCCATATGCTTTGATAATAACTCTGAAATATTGTTGTTATAAGCTAATTCTGGCTTAGCTAGATAACTCAATAAAAAAGATTTTATTCCATTTACAATTTTCATTTCCTTGGAATTAAGGAGTTCGAGCCCTTCAGCCAATAATTTTTCCATAAGAAGTTTTCGCCGTTCGTCACTTAACGCAGACTGCAATTGGATCTTTCCTAATTCAACTTTATTGAAATCAATGTTTTGATTAGATAAAATCTTTTCAACAACATGAATGCACCTTTGGCAAACCATATTTTTTATTTGCAATTCAATCACGAGACTAGATTAAAACGGAGTTGAATAATTCTCATTGGTCAATAAACTGTGGTCTGTTAAAGTCTTTAGAAAATTAATGAGATCCGTTTTGTCCTCTTCAGTTAAGAAAAGACCAGTCATCTTGGTATTCAATATCGCTGGATCAACTGTTGAAGATTCCTTAATACCTTCATTATAATGATCGATCACCTCCTCTAATGTCTGAAAACGACCATCATGCATGTATGGGGGTGTCAATTCAATATTTCGCAACGAAGGAACTTTAAATCTGGCATCATCTTCTGGACGCATCGTCACCATTGCTCTTCCCATATCTACAAATTCATCATCCGTATCGAGTCCATTATTCATATAAAGATCATTCTCAAAATTCAGACCTCCGTGACAATGGGCACAATCTGCACCAGACAATTCAGGGAAAAATGGATTGTACTCAGTGAAATATAACTGACGGCCCCGTTCTTCTGATCCTGTTAATGTGGCTTCACCATTTAAATATCGATCATATTTGGAATCATAACTTACGATACTGAGCATAAACTGCTCAAGTGCCAAAGCCATATTATCAACTGTTATTTCACCATCACTAAAAGCTCTTTTAAACTGATCGCGATACATATTCTCACTTGATAGTTTCGAAATCACGTTTTCTAAGGTTTCATTCATCTCCAATGGATCCTGAATAGGAAGAATAGCCTGATCACGCAACAATTCTGCTCTGCCATCCCAGAAAAAATCATTGGAATGCCAGGCCATATTAAATACAGACATCGCTTGGCGCTTCCCCGGTAAATTTTCAACCCCGATAGAAAACTGGAGTGTATCTGTAAAGGCATCCAATTGGTTATGACAACTTGCGCAGGATTGACTATTATCTCGCGACAGCATGGGTTCATAAAATAGCATACGCCCTAATTCAACCCCTTGTTGCGTTAAGGGATTATCCTGTGGTAATTCCGGATCTGGTAAATGCCCATAACTTAATTCATAAGGCGAAGGGTCATACTGTACCTCGGATACTTCAACAACAGGACTATCTTCACCACATGCTCCAAAAATCAATATGGCACTAAATAAAATATATGTTAGCTTCTTCATTATTCTTCTTTAAATAATTCGTTTGAAATAAATTCTTGATCCGTAAGCGTATAAAGAAATGCAATCAATGCTTTCTGATCCTCCTGTGTCAGTTCAAATCCTTTAATCAGATTGCTTTGATTGATATGACCTGAACCACCTCTGGCATAATGTTCAATGACTTCTTCAATGGTATTAAATGACCCATCATGCATATAGGGTTGTGTTATGGCCACATTCCTGAGAGATGGTGTTTTGAACAAGGCCTCATCTGAATCATTGTTTGTCAATCGCATTCTACCCAAATCTTCATAGGTCGCATAAACCCCATTGTTGGCAAACCTATAGTCAGTGAAATTGAATCCGCCGTGACAGCTCGCACATTTTAATTCATCACTATTAAATAGATCTCTTCCATGGAGTTCCTCAGCAGTTAATGCCATTTCTCCGCGCAAAAATTTATCATATTTACTGTTTCCCGATATTAACATTCTCTCAAAATTTGCTAATGCGCGGGTTATAACATAAGGGTCGGGAGTTCTGCCGTAAGCTTTTAAACTTGCTTGAATATAAGTCGAACTCTTCTGAAGTCTCTCTGCAGCAAGAACAATATTGAAATGCATTTCATCATGTTCCTGAATTGGCACTAAAACCTGCATCTCCAGTGTTGGCACTCCTCCTTCACGGGTAAAGTAAAGGTGATACCCTACATTGGCAAGAGAAGGTGCATTCCTGCGCCCCACCCTTTCATTTATCCCAATGCTCGTTGCGAGACCGTCACTGAATGCCAGTTCAGGTATATGGCAAGTGGCACAACTTATTGTGCTATCCAAAGATAGGATAGGATCATAGAAGAGGCTTTTCCCAAGAGTCCAGGCTTCTGAAGTGTAAGGGTTATCCTCTGGAAATTCCATCTCAGGGAAACCAATTGGTATTTCAATACTATTCAAAGAAACAGCAAATTCCTTTTCCTCACTGCAAGCAAGGATTAAGCTTATTAAAAACAATATGTATATCCAACGTGACATCTATTCTATTAGAACCATCTCACATTTGATAATTTGCCCATTCGATAATATAGTAATCAAATAGCTGCCAGGATTTTGAATCAAAACCTCCTGCTTTGAACCAGAAGTTTGTACTCTTTGTATATTTCTACCCATAACATCAGTGATCATAATCTCATCCGGCTTTTCGCCCAGAACATCTCTATAATCCACATTTAAAACCCCCGATGAAGGATTCGGGTATACCTTAATATTTTGAATTTCCTCAAAATCTGTACTTGTGTTGAGGCTTGGAGAGAACACATCGACCCTACAATTATCCAAACAAGTTTTTGCTTGAGCGCCTTCTCCGTGGACAATTAACCCGCCATTTATAGATATTGACTTGAGCGCCTTTGTAAAGTCTGCCTCCAAATCAATATAGGTTTTACCATTTCTTTCCACCCCTGCTTTTCTTATTGTTACCGAACCATAATTGCTATCTCCTAATCCATGGATTTCTACACGTTGATTTAAATCGGTTCCAGAATACCCTTCAAGGGCAATAAATCTATACCCAGCAGCCCAACCCCAATGCATGGATGGAAATTGAGGAGCCAAAGGATGGCCAGATGGCCAAATCGTAGGGTCCAGATGATTATGTGCTGGATCAACACCCAATGAAAAGGTAATCCCTTCAACATTGTTAAGGTCCAGTTCTCCGAGTTCAATTTCAACCTCACCTTCAAAGGCATCAACAAGCGCCCAGACTTCATCCACCTTCAACTCCTGTCCACCATCATAGGAAATAAGGATGTCAGAAATATAATATTCAAGTCGGGTTAAATAAAATTCATGACCCATGTTGTTTGCGGCCACGGTATTTGCATCTACTTCCATTCCTGAAAGTGTATGGTCAATTTTTAATACTACATCATTGGATTGAGAGAATCCCCAAGGAGTGAACACCAATGAAATCATTGTTACATAAAGTAATCTTTTCATTTTCAATATTTTAATAATTAATTGTAGCAGGAAGAATGTTCTAATGCAATTCCAAGGATTGAATAGCGCTATAATCTGTAGACCTGAAGTAAGCTAAGGCTAATACCTTGCAGCAAAGGAGGTTTAAAATTTAAATACTTCTTATTTAAATAAGTATTGAAATTCAGAGATAAATTCTTTGAGAATAATTCTAAGATCGCTGAAGGAAATTGAACTACTACATCAGCAACTATTACTTTTATAAAGTCAAAATCTGCTGATAGACGAATAGATTCATTGGAACAGCACCCCTTATCATGTAATCCATTAGAACAAGCATTTAATTGAGTGGAACGTTTGTTGCTACAACATGATTTTTTAGATGCAGCGACCTCTTTGCAAGTTTTGGCCTTTGTATAAAAACTAATGCGCTTAACCTTCCCGGAACAGAAATGTGCGTCCATGGATAACCCAGAGGTAGATATCATAACCATAAATGCCATGGCCAAAGCAACACCTCTATTTAAGTCGCATAATCTCACAGCATTAAATTAATGAATATTAGCTTCCCCCACAAAAAAACTAACGGGTCTAGGCACTTTTGCCCGACCCGTTAAGTAATGCTGATCAATTCCTATCTTGACTTATTCTTTTACTGATAATCCCACTACAGGGATTTCAACGCTTTATCTTTTTCTCGTTTCTCGTTTCCCGTTTATCTTTTTCCCGATTCTCGTTCTTCACTTCTTTTACTCTTTAGACTTATATAACATCAAGAAGTAACTCAAAAAATCCATTTTAGGAAGATTTTAACCAAAGGGTTATAAGCAATTTAAACTCCTGAATTCAGGGAACTCGACTCAAATATCTCGACTGCACATACTTCTCAGAGAACTGACATGAATCATCAAGTACTCCCTATAATTTTCGTAATATTATTCCAACAAAATTCCCTAACTGTGCATAAGCAAAGCGAGGTCTTAAAAAACAAGGCCACTCCACGTGGAAAATACCCTCATTATAGGGTCGTCGGTGATTTCATATTTGTATCCGGAACAAGTTCCAGAAGAAAAGACAACACCATCGCTGGTGCTGATGTAGATGCCATGGGCACAACATCATTAGATATCAGAGCGCAAACCAGAGCCGTATTGGATAATATTGATGATATTCTTAAGGAGCTGGGCGCCTCTTTGAAAGATGTCGTAGATATCTCCAGTTTTTTAGTGAATATGAATGACTTCGGTGGGTACAATGAAGTCTATGGTGAATACTTTGATCACGACGGTCCGACCAGAACAACAGTTGCTGTTCATCAATTACCACATCCACATTTATTAATCGAGATTAAAGCCATTGCTTACAAACCAAAGTAATATGTCAAAATATTCCTCCATACATTATCAAGACTACCTTGATTTGGAAAAAATTCTATCGGCTCAAAATCCACGCAGTTTGGAAGTTGAAGGT
>JABDJE010000270.1 GCA_013002625.1 Saprospiraceae bacterium
GGCCATGCGTTCTTTATGACGCGTACTGAAAAATAGATATACGATCCCGAAGAATGTTCCGAAAAAGACTATAAATACAAATGTTTCTTCCATGTTGTTTGTTTTATGAATTCAACATAAAGACAACCATCTAATATTCGCGGTTACACTTTTCTGAATATTTTTTTGAAGTGCTATTATTTCTTTATTTTATGTAACCACCAATCATATAGTGGTGTCTTATTATTGTGATGAATTCTGAGCAGGAAAAAGTTTGGATTGAAAAATCAAAAAAGGGAGATCTTCGTGCCTATGGTATGCTGGTTCAGCAATACCAGGATATGGTGTTCAATCTATGCTTGAGACTACTCAATAACCAACACGATGCAGAGGATCTGTCACAAGAAATACTTATTAAACTTTTTAAAGTCATCCACAAATATGAAGCGAAAGCACCTTTCGCCGTTTGGATATACAGGGTGGCATATAATGAAGGACTTAATAAAATTAGATCGATCAAAAGAAAAGGCCATACTGTTTCAATAGAAGAAAATGACAATCATGATTGGATACAAACCAAGAATGTGTTGGAGTCCATGACGCTTAAGGAACAAAAGAACAAGATATTGGCAGTTATAAATGCTTTGAAAAAAGATGATCGTTTTATCGTAATGGCATATTATTATGATGATGTACCTTTAAAAGAAATTGCATCTATTATGTCCTTAAGTGAAAGCAATGTGAAAATTAAATTACACCGTCTGCGTAAACTATTGGCAACTAAATTGAATCATAAAATTTTGAATGATATTGTTCAATAACTTATCATGGAAGAGAAAGATAAATTAATAAAAGACATAATCCTAAAAGCTGGAAGAGCAGAAGCTCCAGAGTATTTACATGCACAAGTAATTCAAAAACTTGAAGCCGAAAGGCAAGATGTCCTGGTGACAGAACCATTATTGCCTAGATGGGTCTGGCCTTTAATGGCTGTTGTAATTGCGACTGGATTTATTTACTTAAACTACAATTCTATTCCAGATACCAGTCCTTGGAGTTCGTTGATTAACAGCATGCAGTTTCCACAAATTGATATCTCATTTTCTATAGAATCAAAGCTCCTGAATCAAATATCTAAATATGCCCTTTTCTTAATACCAGCATTGCTATTGCAGTTTTTATATATCCACTACTTCATCAATGGGTTTAAGGGCATAGGTGTAAAAAAATAAAGCCCGGTATTCTTTAATACCAGGCTTTATAGTATGGATTTTATATATACTAAGGCAGAATCACATTGCTGATTACATGTACAACGCCATTTGAAGCTTGTACATCTGTCACAACAATTGATGTTCTTCTATTTTGACCATCTACGATCTCAGCGCCGTTCTCCAGATCAATGGTGAATTCAGCATCGGCTAAAGTTTCTACCGCCATATCATCAGATAACATTGTTGACAATACATTTGAACCACCAACTACATGGTATTTCAAAACTGCATCCAGTGTTGCTACTGGAATATCTCCTAAGGCATTCAAGTTAAGCTCGGTTAATAATGAACCAAATGCATCGTTTGTTGGAGCAAATACTGTGAATGGACCCGTACCTGAAAGCACACCTACAAAATCAGTAGTCAAGTCGCTTCTTGTTAATGCAGCAACCAATGTAGAAAATGTATTATCTGCCGTTGCAAATGTTACAACTGTTGGCAGATCAATAACTGCATCTACGATGTGTACCACACCATTGCTCGCATTTACATCAGCTGTTATTACATTGCTTACACCATTTAATGTAACACCATTGTCAGTGTTAATATATAGGCTTAAATTATTTCCTGTTGAAGCTTCTGTAGCATTTGTAGCTACATATCCTGTACTTAGACCTGAAGACTGGAAGTTACCATTCACAACATGGTTCAATAGAATTGAAGTTAATACATCAGTTGGAACGTCATCTAGACTTGCAAACCCTTTAGCAGCCAATAAGTCTCCGAAAGCTGCGTTTGTTGGAGCAAATACTGTAAATGGACCTGTTCCTTCCAATACAGATACAAGGTCAGCCTTAACTAAAGCCTGAACCAGGATACTTAAATCATCTGTTTCTGTTGCAATTGTTGCAATTGTCTGAGGATCCTCAGTTGTCATGTTATCATCGTCATCGCTACATGCTGCGATTGAGAATACAAAACCGAAGATCAACAACCACTGGCTAAGATTTTTAATACTTTTCATTAATATTTATTTTTTTTGTTTATAAAGTTTGAACATAGACCTATGTGCAAGAAAGTTGCGAAGGGTTGCCTGAGGTGAAAAAAAAGTCATTTCTCTTTAAATTTCTGTGCCAACTTATTTTACTATATTCAGGTGTCAATACCCTTTACTAGGCCATGTTGTCACGCATGACACCCTTAAATAACAGCACCAGATTAATCTCATTTGTCATTTTAATAATGATGAGCAATGCAGCTATTTCACAAGCTGATCTTGAATGTTGCTGTGGTGACCCAGAAGAGATTGAAGTTCCCGGCGGTGATTTTGAATTTGGTCCAGCGCCCTCAGCTGGCGGATGGATAGACTATACTTCTTCAATGGGACCCTGGGATGTCGTTGGTGGGTCAGTAAGCCATCACGATGATGGGCACAATAACCTCGGCGCCGGCAATCCGAATCCTTCAACGGCCCATGTGGATCTTAATGGTTTTAATCAAGGCGGAATCTGTCAAGACATATCGGGATTCGAATTAGGACAAGAATGCACAATCGTTTTCTTTTACGCAATTCATAATGCCATTTCAACAGGTTCTGCAGATTTAGAAATAGATGGTGGGAGCGCATTGAGCGTAAGTTGGGATGCTTCGAATGTTGGAAGTAGCGAATGGCTTGAAGCCAGTTATGATTTTATACCGACCAATGAGACAATGGATGTGTGCTTTATAAGTCAAACCTCTGTCGCATGCTGTGGAATGCTCATTGATGATATTGTCATCTTTTGTTGCCAGGCAGATCAGGGTGATCCCTCATTTGTGGATGAGCCGGAAGATTTATTCCTCGAATGTATAGATGATGTTCCGCAAGAAGAAGAATTGGAAGCTGTAGATGATTGCAGTGATGAACTGCTGATCGATTTTGAAGAAGATCTTTTCGAAAATGGCTGCATGTATACATTCGAAAGAACATGGACAGTAGAAGACGAATGTGGTAACAGCTATGCATACCAACAAATAATTGAAGTAGTTGATAATGAGGATCCGGAACTGGTTTCATCTCCACTCGATTTAATACTTACCTGTAACGATGATGTGCAAACGGCCATCGATATTTGGGTTGATAATTTTGGAAATGCAACAGTTGTCGATAATTGTGAAGAAATAATTGTAGAAGCAATTTACAATGCCTTACCTGAAGACGGTTGTTTTGAAGAGGAGGTCATATTTTCTTTTTTTGATGAATGTGGTAACAGCGAAAGCGAATCTGCCTACATCGTCTTTGAAGATGATGATGAGCCAGAATTTGACATCTTGCCGCAGGAATTGAATATCCAGTGCGGTGAGAATACAGACAGCTTGATACAAGCTTGGCTTAACGCAAATGGACAATCTGTAATTACTGATCTCTGCCAATTTGAAGTGAGCAATGATTACGACGGTACTATTGATTCCACAGAATGGGTCAACTTCATTGCAGTCGACATGTGTGGGAATGTTGCTATTGAAGGTGCACCCATCAAGCTTAGTTATGATATAGATACAGTTTGGATCGTGGGTGCTTCCTGTAATCCACTAGATACCGGTTATGTGGAAAACCTTGTCTCTGGTGTAGGTCCCTGTGATTCACTTATTATTCGTGATATTAGGTTTTTAGAAAGTGACACCGTGTTTCTAGAAGAGTATGAGTGTGCGCTGCCATCTATGGAAGAAGATACTATGATCCTCATGAATCAAGTAGGATGTGACAGCATTATTTATTTAACCAGGATACCGGTTAGTGCCGACACAACAGATATAGCAACACCCACTTGTGACCCGGACTTGATTACTTCGGACACAAGCTTTCTGGTCAATATGTTCTTGTGTGACAGTCTTGTAATTGAAACATATTTCCTGACAGAAAATGATACCATCCTTAATGTTTCTTATGACTGTGAAATTCTCGAAGACTCTATAAGCTTTTCCACTTTGCCCGGCCAGATATGTGACACTATTGTGGTTGATCAAATTTTGGTAGCAAAAAATGACACCATTAATATTATAGAATATGCATGTGATATTGAAGATGTTGAAATATTCGTTACTGAAATTCCAGGACCAATTTGCGATAGCGTTTTTATTACAGAAGTATATCCGCTTTTAAGTGATTTACAATATGTAAATAAGGAGACCTGCCGCCTTGAAGATGTAGGATACGACACTTTATATTTTACAAATCAAAACGGATGTGATAGTCTTGTAATTGAAGATTATATCTATACTCCATTGGCACCGATAAGGGATACGAGCTATAATTGTGATATACTTTCAGCCGTATTAGATACAACAACTACGATAGGGGATTGCGACTCTACCTTTATTAAGGTTCAGCTGCCCGCCTCTATTTCTGAATTTCAAGAAGACATTGCAACCTGCAGATTGGCCGAAGTCAGGAATGATACAACCG
>JABDJE010000298.1 GCA_013002625.1 Saprospiraceae bacterium
ATCCTTTATTGGTGATAACGCTCGAAAAAGCCCATATTTAAATATTGCCGTCTCAAAGTCTCTTGGAATCGTGTCAAATGGCAATTGATCCCATTGATCGATATCGATATAATGTCTGGTTGCTTCATTCTTGATGGCATATCGCCGCTTGTCTGGATCAACGGCATGCACACTCAGATAGTCGATATTGGACTTAAACAAGCCGAGCATTTCTTGAGGTAGCGTAAAAACGGCATATCTGTTGATCGTCCTGTGACCAAAAAAGCCCCAGTCCACATAAGCAAACGAGATCAATCCCAGAAAGCATAATGATATCAGCGTCTTCTTTATCATCTGGATAGAAAATGTTTTGGTGTGCGAAGCCATTTAGAAATTAATCTATGCTGAACAGTATAGAATTCTCCCCAACTCGTGTCAACAAAGTACCGGTCTACCCTACCTAAATTTTCAATAGAAACTGTATTTACAGTTCTGTCATAAATGTCCTGATCGGGAAAAAAATCCATTTTAAATTGTCTGTTGTCCTCCATCTGAATCAATATTTCGGCGAAAGCCAACCTATTTTTAATCGTGTCCCTTGCTGGATTATCAGTACTAATATATTCAGCTTTCAGAACATTAAAGTCCCGTACATAGCTTTGTATAATATTGTCTGAAAATGTTCCGCTACTTTTAAACTGTACGCCGCGTGGTTCGAAAATATAACTTCTACCATCTTTCCTGATTTGATAGGAATTAGTGATGTCTTTGGGATAATCGACTTTGATCAATTTTATCTTGTTGACATCCAATTCGACCATGGTTTTGTCGCGCATTGCAATCAACTCCATATTAAAATAATTGCGCAAACCACCTTCAACAACAGGCATGGACATGACATACGGCTGGGATGCATCGCGTTTGATGCAATAGGTGCCATCCTCCTTATTTGTGTTCCCTGCCATGATAAAATCAGATAGTATATTGCCATCCTTATCATAGGTTTTGATTTCCATTCCCACATTTTCAATGCTTTTTTGGATCATCTCCATTTGAGATTTAGGGGGAATGTAATTCAGACGCATCTCCGTCAATACGGAAAGCATATTATCGACTACATTTTCAGAGGCTTTATACCTTTGATTGAGCAACCAAATATCCTCGCTTCTTGAAAGGTGAACCAAAGGATAACCTTGAGACTTGATGGTGATGACATGAATATCCTCTTCATTCTCTACAACAAATTCCCTGTCATCAATTTGAATCGAACTGTTGGGTTGCGCATCTTTTTTTACTACGAGAAAATAATAACACATAGCCATCGCCACCAATACCAACAATAGAATCAAAGTTCTTTTCATTTATTTATTTTAGTGTAGCTCAAAGGTATAAGAAACTCTTGGTTTAAAATGTTCTGTAAAGGTCAAGTTTAATTAATGGTCTTTCCAAAACAGTAAATTAAAACGAAACAGCATGAAACTTTTCTATTGGATCTTTTTCTTATTCTGTACAATTATATTATCAAATGTTCTGGTAAAATGGTGGATTGGTGAAGGCCTATATATCGATGTCCGCCCTAAGTATTACCTGGCAGCTTTGGTCATATCAATCGTATTGGGATTCATAATTCATAAAATTCTGAAGACTCAAACGCAATAATTTAATTACTTCGAAGTTTTTTTGATCTAATGGCTCAATTATCTTGACCAACTTATGATGAAATACAAGCTGATAATTTTTGACTGTGACGGTACTTTGGTGGACAGTGAGCCAGTATCCAATAAGGTGGTATCTGACATGATTAATGAATTGGGCATTCCTATGACGCCAGAAAAATCCATCGCACTTTTTGCAGGCACGCAGTTTTCAAACATTGTCAATTATATCCATCGCTTTCAACCCGAAGTCTCCGCACAAAATTTTGAGGGCCAATTCAGAGAGCGATCTAAAGTGGCATTTGAAAAATTCCTTACGCCAATTGCTGGTGTTGTAGACTTTATTGAATCTCTGGACATTCCCTATTGTGTAGCATCAAACGGGCCGCGGCTTAAAATGGAGACAACACTTTCTGTGACCAATCTCAAGGCTTACTTTGGTGGAAATATATTCTCTGCCTATGACATCGAATCATGGAAGCCTGAACCGGATTTATTCTTGTATGCGGCAGAGAAAATGGGATTTAAAGCCGAAGAAACCCTTGTAATCGAAGATACGATTTCGGGTTTGGATGCAGCTGTAAATGCAGAAATGGACTGTGCTATTTTTAGCGACAACGGATCCGTTTCAGAATTTGAAGGGAAAGCAAAATATATTTTTAATCATTTTAACGAACTCCCATCCGTTTTGGATAGAATTTAAATCACTGATTAAGCTTAAAATAAAATCCTCCTCCAAACATAATTTGGCAGCCTTTGTTATTTTTGTGCATCAAAATTTCAATCATGGCAAAAAAAATAGCAATCAACGGGTTCGGTAGAATTGGAAGACTCACATTCAGAAACCTTATAAATAGAGAAGGCATTGAAGTTGTTGGAATCAACGACCTAACCGACAATGCGACCTTGGCACATCTTTTAAAAAGAGACAGTGCACACGGTACATTTGATGCAGACATCGATTCAACTGATGAACATATCATTGTAAACGGGCAAAAAATTGTAGCCACTGCAATTCGAAACCCAGCAGATTTACCTTGGGCAGAATTGGGTGTAGATGTAGTTTTAGAGTGTACAGGCATATTCAGAGATAAAGATAAGATGCAATTACATCTTGATGCAGGAGCTAAAAAGGTTGTTGTATCCGCGCCAGCAAAAGGAGGTGGTGTCAAAACCATCGTATTGGGTGTTAACGACCAGGAGTTAAATGAAGATGATGTATTTGTAAGCAATGCTTCTTGTACAACCAATTGCCTTGCGCCTTTGTGCAAAGTTATAATGGACAATTGGGGCATGGTTCAAGGGTCAATGACAACCACACATGCCTATACATCTGATCAAAAAATTCAGGATGCGCCCCATTCTGACTTAAGAAGAGCCAGAGCTGCTGCTTACAATATTATCCCAACGAGCACGGGTGCCGCAAAAGCTGTAGGCAAGGTATTGCCAGCTGTTGATGGAAAATTATTTGCAATGGCTATCAGAGTACCTACGATCACAGGTTCACTTGTTGAACTTTATGTACTGGTTGAAAAAGATGTTACAATAGATGAGATCAATGCGACTTTCAAGAGGTATGCTGATGGTGAAATGAAAGGTGTGCTTCAATATGTTGATGAACCAATTGTATCTTCAGATATCGTAAGAAATCCGCACTCTTCAATTTTTGATGCGCAGTTGACTGATGTATTAGGTCGTATGATAAAAGTTGTCTCATGGTACGACAATGAAGCGGGTTACTCTGCCAGACTTGCGGACCTGACAGCAAAAATTTAAACAATGCTCTCAAATCTTGCAGGAAAAAAAGTACTGATTAGGGTTGATTTCAATGTGCCATTAAATGCATCTTTTGAAATTACAGATGATACCCGTATCAGAAAAGCAATACCCACAATTACAGCAGCACTCGATCAGGGTGCTGCTGTAATTTTAGCATCTCACTTGGGCCGCCCTCAAAAGAAGAAAACGGATGAAGGCCAGATCGATATCGAGAAATTCACCCTTCGACATCTTAAAGAACACCTGTCATCACTCCTTGATTTAGATGTTCAATTTGCCACCGATACTGTAGGCAAAGATGCATTTGACAAAGCACTAAATCTTAAGTCAGGTGAAGTGCTTTTATTGGAAAACACCAGATTTCAACCTGGTGAATCAAAAGGTGATCGAGAAATGGCTGCCAAACTATCCAAACTTGCAGACAGCTATATTAATGACGCCTTCGGTACTGCTCATAGAGCCCATGCATCTACCGCCACAGTGGCTGAATATTTCAAAAAAGAAAACAAGTCCTTTGGTTTATTGATGCAGAAAGAGATTGTGAATGCAGACAAGGTGATGAACAGTCCACGACGGCCATTTACGGCAATATTGGGTGGTGCCAAAGTTTCAGATAAGATTCAGCTGATTGAAAAATTGATGGACTTTACTGATAATATTCTCATTGGTGGTGGCATGAGTTTTACATTTATAAAAGCACAAGGTGGCCAAATTGGAAACTCACTGGTTGAGGACACACATATAGACCTTGCGTTGGATTTAATGCATCGCGCTAAGGAAAGAAATATTGACATCTATCTTCCGCAGGACTCCATCATTGCTGATAATTTTTCCAATGATGCTAATATTAAAGTGGTGCGTTCTGATGAAATTCCTGAGGGCTGGATGGGCCTTGATATAGGACCAGAAGCACAAAAAACTTATGCAGAAGTCATCAAATCTTCCAAAACCATTCTATGGAACGGCCCGGTAGGCGTGTTTGAATTTGACAATTTCAACAAAGGCACCTTAAAGATTGCAGAATCTGTGGCCAGTTCAACGGAAGATGAAGCCTTTTCACTTGTGGGTGGAGGCGATTCTGTGTCTGCCGTTAATCAATCAGGACTGGCGGACAAGATCAGTTATATTTCAACAGGCGGTGGCGCACTATTAGAATATCTGGAGGGCAAAAAACTGCCTGGTATCGCTGCTATTGAAACAGAGTATATCGAAGATTAATCCAATCGCTGAATTAATAGAATTAATGTAAGTATGCTCATGGCCTGGGCTACTGAATCTCCCAATACTTTTGTCCAGTCAACATCCGAGGATTTCGACTCATCTTCCGTTTTGACAGCTTTGTAGCCTACTGATATGATTGAGCCTTGTTCAACTCTTGCATATCTCTTTTTGAAGAGTCCATTACGCGGCTTTTTAATTTCGCCGTTTGCATATTCCACGAACACCTTTTGGCGATCTGCCATATCACTCAGGCCACCTGCATATTCATTGATATAAAACAAGGCGTCTTTTCCTTCCTGGAAAGGCACGTGAATTTCATTGCCTTCATTAATGGCATTCTCTCCGACTACCTCCTGCACTTTTGTGGCGCCTTTGATCGTAACAAATTCTTTAATTTTTGGCACATTTATAACATCTCCATTCTTCACAACAAAGTTGAATTCTGAATTGACATCATTTAAAATATCATTCAATTTAATAACGACTGATCCATAGTCTCCTTCTTCTCTTTGCAATGTGGCACCTAAAGGGAATGCTTCGTCTGTCAACCCTCCAGCTCTCTTGATTATAGATGATATTCTTTCATTTTTTACGGACATGGCATAAGGACCGGGATACTTAACTTCACCTGTCAGAAAAACACGATTCTGCAACTGAAAATCATTAACAAACCTCACCGCTACATTATCGTAAGGTTCAAGAATAAATGAAGCCTCTGACCCATTTAAGACATTGAAGGATCTATCCAATTGCAATTTATCAACTATCGTTCTGGTGGGTTCA
>JABDJE010000357.1 GCA_013002625.1 Saprospiraceae bacterium
CGCCTGTATTGGAACCGATACGATTTTGGTTAAGCTTTGGGCTGAGCTTACAGGCGGTTCAATAGATGGTACACCATCAGATTTCAGCTGGATTGTAAACGGAAGCCCTTTTGGAACTGGAGATACAATTCAAATTGAGATGTTTGGAGATACTACCATCGAAGTAATTGTGGATGCATTTTTTAATGGATGCATATTCACAGATACGGCAAGTATTGCCACAGGGGGAGTCGGAGAATTGGATATTGAATTTGAAGTAGATTGTGAAGAACCATATTCTGTGACCTTCTTAGACAACACCACAGGCACAGCGATCGACTCATTTTGGTTGGTTGGCAATAATCAATTTACAGGAGACTCTCTGACAATCGAAATATCAGATACTACCACAATAATCAGGTGGGTAGAGTTCGCTGATGGGTGCACAGCTTCTGATACGTTTACTTTTTACGAAGAAGATTTTGATCTAAGCCTTGAAATTGGCAACGATTATATTTTAGATACGATAAGTCCCTTTGATGTAAGCTTCTTTCCAATACTGAATGGATCAAATGCTTTTGGAACACCTGTCTATACATGGATATATAACACAGGCTCTGGCCCTATGACCTTTATTGGAGATAGCCTAATGCTTACGCTAAGTCTGGAACAGAATGTTAATGTTCAATTATTTGCTTCTTTTGATAATGGTTGTGAATTAATGGCGGAGGATGACTTTAGTGGAGAGGACTGTGAACGTGTTCCGGATATATTGGAAGATATTAATTGTGATGATTTAGATAACATACAAATAACTTTATCAGATACCACTGAACTCGAGCCAGGTATCACAGTCGTGAGTTGGGAATGGGTATACGGAACAGAGACAAGCCAGGATTCTACAATAAATTTTGAATTAGGTCTTGACGAAGTCGTGGAAGTTAACCTTAGGGTTTCTTACTCTGATGGATGTGAAGGAGTATATTCCAATACATTTGATTCCGATGACTTCCAGGTTGTAATCGATTACGATGTCGAGCTGCTGGGTTGCATGAACGGAATTGGAACCTTCTTATTTACTGATAATACCGAATACCCTGATGTATGTCTGGAGATTGATTCTATGATATGGGTAATTGGTGGTGAGACCTATTTTGGAGATTCTATACTTGTTGAAATCTTTTTGGGTGCGTCTGTGGATGTTATCTATACCCTTGTTTTTACAGACGGCACTTCAATTTCAACTTCTGATGACACCAATCCCGATAATGATGAACTGGACACAAACGACTTCATTGAGTTTGTAGATATAGAAATCGTTGACAATTCAGAAGTATTTTGTGGCGATACAATCGATGTAGCCATTGTAAACCCTGATCCGGATTTCATTTATAATTGGTCTTATGACTCTGAATTTTCAAACATTGTTGGGACAGGAGTTACCTTAATCACGATCGCAAATGAATCCTTTAATGGATTTGTATTCGCACAAGCAATTTCAGACAGCCTATGTAAGTATGGACAGGGTAGTCTTGAAATAGAAAGCTTTGATATTGATATTTCGTTTAACATGCCATTTGAGTTGTGTGCAGGTGATACAACCAAGTTTGAAGTAATTAACAATGATACAAGTCAAGTCCTGAGCTATGAATGGAAGGGAGATGGCTCTGTCTACATTGAAGGTGATACAACCAATTGCCCAGTGATTGGAATTCCTGATGATTTTACAGGCGATTTCTTTTTCGTGTTATGTACCGAAAATCAATTTGGTTGTACGTCAATGGATACCCTAAACTTTAATGTCGGTATGCGAGGTCAACTTGAGCCATTTACTTATGATCTGGATTCATGTGGTGGCTTGACAATCAACTTTATGTCTGATAATCCATCTACGGGTAATTTGTATTGGGACTATGGAGATGGTACAGGGGAATTTGCAGATGACCCTAGACATGATTACCCTGCACCGGGCACATATCTTGTCACAATATCTGATTCGAGCGCAATATGTGGAGATTCAACCTATATGGATTCAATCATTGTACCTGAATTTATAGAGATAAACATTGGTATTGACACCATTGAATACAGTGCAGGCGATACGGTAACTGTTACAGCTACTACGAACGGCGATTCGGGTACCATAGTATGGTGCAATGAAGAAGGCGATTCAATTTACACAGGCAACCCATTGATATATCTTCCAATGGATAGTATTGAAAAAGTCTATGCTAAAATCACAGATGATTTTGGTTGCAGTGATACAACTTGTACAATTCTTAAGCTCAGAGATGATTGCCCTGATAGTCTTATGATTGATGCACCAAATACCGTTTGCCCAGGAGATACATTCCAATTGGAGTTAATTATGGATATGGATCCAAGCTTGTTTACCTATCTCTGGGATCCAGATGAATGTATTGTGGATGGTGGTGATACGCATATGCCAACCGTTGTGGCATTCGAATCAAAGACTTTCAATGTACTCGTAATGCTTGAAGGTCTTTGTGAAGACACAATTGTATCGGTGTTTGTAGAAGTAAGTAATCCTGAAGTGAGTATTGGATTGGAATCGGGTGAGACTTTTATTTGCCTGGGCGAAGAAGGAACACTTCTGGTGACGCCGGACGATCCGAATTGTGAATATACCTGGTCTACAGGTGAGACGGGCTCACAAATAATTGTTTCTCCAGAATTGAACACTGTTTATACAGTAGTATGTGTAGACACATTAGGCTGTGAAGCATCTGATTCATTTGAATTGGAGGTTAGATTACCGAATTGTGATGAGTCGGATATATTTTTACCCACTGCATTTTCACCAAACGGTGACAATATCAATGATGTACTTTTCGTAAGGGGTAAGTTTGTAGATGAAATGGAGTTATCTATTGTAAACAGATGGGGGCAAGAGGTCTTTTATTCCAATGACCAGTCTGTGGGTTGGGACGGCACGTATGATGGCGAGCCCGTTGCACCGGATGCATTTGCTTACACCTTGAAGGTAATTTGTATTGATGGCGGTTCTTACGCCAAGGTGGGTAATGTCGCCCTACTCCGATAAGACTATTTTGATTCAGTAGAAGCCTGATTCAGGTTAGCGGTCATCTCCTTACTGATGGCGCCTTTCAAAACCTTAATAAACGTCTTTTGATCAATTTGTAGATAGACAATACCGTTTTCGATCTTGCTTATTTTACCAATGATCCCACTTGAAGTGACGACTTCGTCTCCTTTTCCCATTTCCGTTTCAAATTTGGTTTGAGCTTTTTGCTTTTTCACCTGTGGTCTCAGGAAAAAGAAATACATGATCAAAAAGATTGAACCAAAAAAAAGAAGATTAATAAATCCCGGATTCGTTGAAGATTGTAAAAAAAACATACTATTGCTTTTAGAGGCACAAAAATACATATTTACTAGCGATCTTAGTTCTGTAATGATATTATTCAAATGATAATCTATTTGGTGGGATATATGGGCGTGGGTAAGACCACAGTTGGGCAGAAACTTGCGCAAAAGCTTCGATATCCATTTTTGGATACGGACGATATCATTTGTTCCCTGGAAGGAAAAAATATAAGCACCGTATTTTCAGATATGGGTGAACCTTACTTCAGGGCTCTGGAAACTCGTGTGCTATCCGGCATTATGCATTTGACAAGAGCAGTTGTAGCAACTGGAGGTGGCATGGCTTGTTCTGATGAAAATCAAAGAATTATTTCTCAGAGTGGAAAATCTATTTATTTAAAAGCTTCACCGAATTTCCTTGCAGAAAGGCTTCAGGAATTCTCAGACCGACCAATTATTGAGAAACATAAGGATGATCTCACAACCTTTATAAGCAATCATCTTCAGGCCAGGTCGGGATATTACGATAAAGCTTCATATATAGTAGATGCAGAACAGCCTATAGAGGACATCGTGGACATTATTATAAATCAATTGGGATAATACCGCATTAATTCATTCATGGCGGCATAAGGGTCGACACAGATATCATTTTCCAGCGGAATACCAGTTTGCTTAATAATTCTATACGCATCTTCGGCGGTAATATCTTTGTTATAGTGCTTCATCAGGCCAATACAACCGCTGACAAATGGTGCAGCCATGGAAGTCCCTTTTTTAAAGTCATATTTATTCTTGGGTATGGTAGAATAAATATTTTCGCCGGGAGCGGCAATACCCATTTTTAAATTATTGACGTCGTTTGAAAAATAGCTGCGCTTCATATCCTGATTTACGGCGGCGACCGTAATGACCCCATCAATATTAGCAGGGGAGGCATTTCTTGCATCGAGAGCAGAATTCCCTGCCGATACGACCACAATCACATTTTGTGCCTGGGCATAAGCCACAGCCTCAGTGTAGGCACGTTCTCTTTCATCATTGGTAATGCCGCCAATTGAAATGGATAATACATCAGCACCTGCATCTACAGCTTCAATCATAGCATTGACCAATAGTTTTTGATTCCCCATGCCAAAAGCATTGAGTGCTCTTACACTGGTAATTTTTATTGAACTGTTTGGAGGGAGCAAAGATGCAATTCCGATGTTATTGCCAGTTACAGCTCCGGCTATTCCGGCACAATGCGTCCCATGTCCCTTTGGATCATGGTCATATTTTTTATTCAAGCTGATGTAATTGTCTCGAAGATCTTCGTGCTGCGCATCGATTCCAGTGTCCAATATTGCAATGATGGTCTGATCATCATGATTGCTGATCATGACATCGCCCACTAAGTCATGCAGTTTATCTAACTGTAGTTTTTGAACTGCCCATTGTTTGGACGCTTGCGGATCATTTACTGTGTTGCTGGAATTTTGAATCTGATCTGAACCAATTTGTTGGGGTAAACCTATGCCGAGTTGTTCGTTTTCTTCTACATGTACTATTGCACGATGCGCAAGCAGTTGTGATTTGGACGCCGCGATATCCGCACCAGCTTTTAGATTGATGGCGATATATTCATCAAGTTTTGTATACAGGTTTTGAGGCGTGAATACTGGATAGGTGATATCATATTCCTTTCCATGTTGAACAATCCATTCTTGTAAATTGAAAATATTGTTAAACTCCACCAAGAGTTCATTGTCCTTATCCAATGCAATCTGATTAGGCTTCTGATGCCACCAGTCCTTAATAGTAGTGTGTACTGTATTAAATAAGACAAGGCTGATAAACAAATAAAGGATTTGGGCCCATCTCGATGTAAATTGTCGTGCAGGAAACGTTAATAGCGCTATTAAAATCAAATCACAACTCAAATGAAGGATTGAATGTTCTGATAAGGGAAAAAGGGTGAAATATGCTGCTACAAACAATAGACCAACACCTGTGAAGAGCGCTATAAACTTCCGGGTATAAAATGCGTTGATCATGAAGATGAGCGCAATACTCATCAGTCCAATATGCGGTATAAGGTTTTCCAAATAACTTATCACTAAAAACAAAACGAATAGAAATTTAAATTAGTTTCTAATTCAAACATTGGAGAAGAAGCTTAATCAATAAAGTATTTTATTTTTGCAAAACTTAATTAAAAAATATGTCTGACGATATTAGATATTGCACAATTATTGGGTCTGGTCCTGCAGGTTATACAGCGGCTATTTATGCAGCAAGAGCCAACCTGAAACCTTTGTTGTTTACAGGAAAGGAGCCTGGAGGACAGCTTATGATTACGACGGATGTCGAAAATTATCCAGGTTACCCTGAAGGAATCATGGGACCACAGATGATGGCGGATTTTCAAAAGCAAGCCGAGCGTTTTGAAACAGAAGTGCGATATGAAATGATTACAGAAGTAGATTTCAGTGGTCCGGTTCATGTATTAACCACAGAGTCGGGAGAAAAAATAAAAACATATTCAACTATTATTTCCACCGGGGCGAGTGCAAAATGGCTTGGCCTTGAATCTGAAGTAAAGCTGATGAATAAAGGGGTATCTGCATGCGCAGTATGTGATGGGTTCTTTTATAAGGGCCAGGAAGTTATTGTTGTTGGCGGGGGCGATACTGCGGCTGAAGAAGCCACCTACCTTGCAAAATTATGCCCTACGGTTCACCTGCTTGTGAGAAGAGATGAGATGCGCGCTTCAAAGATTATGCAGAAACGTGTCATGAATACTAAAAACATTCAGGTTCACTGGAATACAGAGACGGTCGAAATATTAGGAGAAGAAGGTGTAATAGGCGCCAAAGTTATCAACAACAAGACGAATACAGAATCTGTCATTGATGCCTCAGGATTTTTCGTAGCCATTGGCCATAAGCCAAATACTGATATCTTTAAGGATTGGCTGGATATGGATGAGGCAGGTTATATTATCACTAAACCGGATTCTACCAAGACCAAGGTAGAGGGATTATTTGCTAGTGGGGATGCACAGGATAATATTTACCGTCAGGCCGTAACAGCGGCCGGAACAGGTTGTATGGCTGCTTTGGATGCAGAACGTTATCTTGCAGCAAAAGAAATCATTTAAAAAAGATAAAAATAAAGATATGTCTACCAAATTCAGAAAAGGTGTTCTTCATGGAGATGAAGTAACTGAATTACTAGAATATGCTAACCAGCATAATTTTGCTATCCCTGCTGTAAATGTTGTGGGTACAAATACGGTTAATGCTTGCCTGGAAACAGCAAGAGATATTAATTCACCGATCATTATTCAGTTTTCCAATGGCGGTGCGAGTTTCTTCGCCGGTAAGGGTTTGAGCAATGATGGCCAGCAAGCTTCCATTCTTGGTGGTATATCTGGGGCACAACATATACATGCTTTGGCAGAAGCTTATGGTGTATCTGTGATTCTTCATACCGATCACTGTGCAAAGAAATTATTACCATGGATATCAGGCTTATTGGATGCCAGTGTAGTCCATTTTGAAAAGACTGGAACGCCATTATATTCCTCGCATA
The DNA here is from genome assembly GCA_013002625.1 of Saprospiraceae bacterium. Classification (GTDB taxonomy): domain Bacteria; phylum Bacteroidota; class Bacteroidia; order Chitinophagales; family Saprospiraceae; genus RFSX01. The sequence continues at coordinate 6,904 of JABDJE010000357.1, forward strand.
TGTTAGATTTATCCGAAGAAGCAATTGAAGAGAATCTGGATATTTGTTGCGATTATTTTACGCGTATGAATGCCATTGGCATCACCCTTGAAATGGAGCTTGGTGTAACAGGAGGAGAAGAAGATGGTGTAGACAATTCCGATGTTGACAGCTCAAAACTATACACCCAACCTGAGGAAGTGGCCTATGCCTATGAACGATTATCCAAAATAAGCGACCGCTTCACGGTCGCTGCTGCTTTTGGAAATGTGCATGGTGTGTACAAGCCAGGGAATGTAGAACTGACACCTAAAATTCTGAAGAACTCACAGATTTACGTAAAAGACAAATTTGGTTTGGACAGCGATCAACCTATTCGATTTGTATTTCATGGAGGGTCGGGTTCAAGCACAGAGGAGATCAGAGAAGCAATTGATTACGGTGTTGTTAAGATGAATATCGATACCGATTTGCAATGGGCTTACTGGACTGGCGTCAGAGATTATTATGAAGCGAAAAAAGGATATATGCAATCTCAGATTGGTAATCCTGATGGAGATGATATTCCGAATAAAAAGGTTTATGATCCGCGTAAATGGTTGAGAGAAGGAGAGGGGAGCTTCAAAAAACGACTGGTAAAAGCCTTCGAAGATTTGAATTGCATTAATAAGGCGGTATAAGCTAGCTTACTACGGTTCCCAATTGACTGGCTACAATTTTTTTCTCTTCTGATAGCTGTTTATGTGCTTTTAGATTCAATTGTAGTTCTTCCAGTTTATTTTCTTTAGCCAATTGGTTGATGCGTTGTTGGAGTTTTTCCAACACAGCCCGTATCTTTTTATGCTTAAACCTGAGAATTGCCTGAAAGCTGTCTCGATAATAGTTTTCTTCCGGCATCTTCTGGGTTTGCAAATACACACCTTTATCTTCCCAATTCGCATATTGATACGGCGATTGTAAATTATCTATTGCAAACTTTTGTACTTCAGAATTGGAGTGATTTATAAAAAAATTGTTCAAGGTCTGAGCAGGATCTTTACGTTCTACCCATTTAAATCCTTCTTCGATTATCGTTCTGTACAATCCGTTGTCAAAATAATCGATCACCTCATGAATATTGGTTAAAATAAACTCAGCGACCACAATTTTATTACCATCCGGGTCAGTAATCTCTTTATCTCCGGCATTGATGACTATGCGCGCCAGGTCCTGTTCTTGGTAGACGTCAGACTGTACTTCGACCTTTGGAGCCTGCTGGTGAAAAATTGAATCTTCAGGCAGTTCATCTATTTCATTATAGGGTTGCGCGCCACTGGCCGCGATCTCTTGACGTTCCTGTCTTTCTTTTTGAACTCGCTTTTGGCGAATATTTTCCTTGATGACCTTATTGACTTCACGCACTAATATTTGCTCGTCAATTTGCATGGATTGCGCGCATTGCCGAACGTATAAAGATCGCTTGATTGGATCCCGCAGCAGCGCTATGCTTGCAATAATATCACCGATGAGTTTGGACTTCTTAATTGGATCATCACCGGCTTCTTCAAGCAATAAATCCATTTTAAAATAAATGAAATCTTTGGCATTGGTTTCGAGGTATTCCTTAAACTTAGAAGCACCTGATGATTTTATAAATGAATCCGGATCTTCACCCTCAGGCAATAAGACTAGCTTAACATTCATGTCATTTTCCAACACAATATCTAATCCACGTAAGGCAGCTTTAATCCCTGCAGCATCACCATCATATAGAAAGGTGATATTTTCAGTATAGCGCTTCACAAGACGCACCTGTTCAGCAGTCAATGCCGTTCCGGATGAAGCCACCACATTGGTAATTCCGTTCTGATGCAAACTTATGACGTCGGTATAACCCTCAACGATATAACAGTTATCCTGTTTGCGAATCTCAGACTTTGCCAAATGAATAGCATAAAGGATTTTTCTTTTGTTGTAAATCGGTGTCTCTGGAGAGTTGATATACTTGGGCTGAGATTTGGAACTGGACATCGTTCGACCGGCAAAGCCAATGATTTTGCCAGATACATTGTGAATGGGAAACATTACACGATTTCTAAAAAAATCGTAGCCTTTGGCTGATGTTAACCCCAATTCTTTGAGGTATTCCTCCTTATATTGATTTTTTAGAGCATGATCTGTGAAACTTTTACCGCTATCCAGTGCATAACCTAATCCAAACTGTTTTAATGTTTGGTCTATAAAACCTCTTTCTTTGAAATAAGCAAGTGCGATGGCTTTGCCATCATTGGTATTGAATAAGTTGTTATTGAAATATTCGCCTGCAAATTTATTAAGCAAGTAATAACTTTCTTCAAGGTTTTTCTGTTCCTGCCACGCAGCATCATCGCCTTTGTGATCTTCTTCAAGTTCAATGTTGTATTTCTTGGCGAGGAATCTGATGGCCTCCGGAAAGGATAACTGATCATGCTCCATGATAAACTGTACAGGCCCACCCCCTTTGCCACAACCAAAGCATTTATAAATATTTTTGCTTGGAGACACTGTAAATGATGGCGTTTTTTCATCATGAAAAGGGCATAGGCCTATCATGTTAACACCACGC
>JABDJE010000360.1 GCA_013002625.1 Saprospiraceae bacterium
GTGTTTCTTTCATTTGGTTCCGGTTAATATAATATCTTGAATTTTATCTCCAACTTGTATATTGTGTACCACGCGCATTCCCTTTGTTACTTTCCCAAAAATGGTGTATCGACCATTTAAGTGTGGCGTTGGGGAATGTGTAATAAACCACTGGGTTGATTCGGTATGTAATCCAGCAGAAGCCATTCCAACATATCCTTCATCGTCATAGTATGCATTGGCAACATTGGATTGGATAACATAATCTTTTCCACCGTAATTATCACCCCTCGGGCTTCCGGTTTGAATTACAAAATTGGGGACAACACGGTGGAAAACCATATTGTCAAAATAATTGTCATTGACCAGAGTGATAAAATTATTGACGGCACCGGGCGCATCATTATAGAGTAAGTTCATTTCAATTATGCCCTTTTCGGTTTTAATGATTGCTTTGATTTCCTGTTCTTCGAAACTATGCCACTGAGGTATACTTGCATCTTCCACCTTCGTTAATCGCGGTTCGTTGACACCACGCAATTTTCCAAGCGCTTTGTCTATGGTGTGAATGGTTTCTATTTGCCCAGGATTATTAAATCTCTTTTTTGCCTCAATCAGAAACTGAGTGCTATCGATTAATTCAGCCATGCCTGTATTTTCATCCGCAATACCTAAAGCAATGGCACCGGCTACCCCTTCATCGGCATCTACAAAAGCTTCGAGAAGAAACTCAAGAATCTTTTTGCGATGAAACCTTGAGTATGTTTTATAGGTAAGATTGAATTCCGGATGCGCCAGAATATTGGTTAGGGCCTCGATAGCCGTAGTGTGTAATATTGTATCGTTAGCTTCTTGTGCAAATTCAATCAGATAAGAATAACTTTCGGGATCTTTACCCATAGCATTGAGGTACTCTCGTTTGATATAGGGGTCTGATGATTTTTCAAATGCTTGTTGTATTTGCCAACGTGTTGCATTGTTGGTTTTGGTGTAATAATAGGGGAGGACGTCTAGGATTGCACTAAATAATTCAGGCTTGACCAATGAGTCAACAGCGGGATCTCTGGTATATTGGCGGTAGACAATAGCATCTTCTTTTATTCCGGCATCTTTGATATAATTGCATGCACAACGGGCCAGATGAATATTAGTCGATTTAAGTTCGGTGAGTACTTTTTCGATTGATTTGATGTAGGGGTAATTCTTAAGTGATCTGATAATATTGCACTTCACCCGATAATCTTGATCAAGATTTAATTGCTCCAATAAAATTGTTTGAATTTCTGGATCATTCGAATGTCTGAGTGCAGAGGCCAATGCCATTTTAATGAATACATTCTGCTCTCCGGCAAATGCTTCGGCAATTTGAAACTTCTGTTTTTCAATATTCAAATTAGATGATCGTGCCAGATAGTGGGCACCGTATAATCTTGCCTTATCGGTGTAGTCTGGATTACGGATGGCATCTACCACAAATTGTGTTATTTCAGGGCTGTTGATATTTCTTAAGGTGAAAGCATACAAGCTTTTCATCCTCCCTTCAACAAGTAAGGTGTCATTATTTCGATACCCCTTAGCGTTAATGAGAAGCTTTGCCATTTCAAGATCAGATATTTTACCAATCGCTTCAATGATTTCAGCATTTGCACTGTTGTCAACTGACATCGTGTCGCGTTGTCTAAATCCACGCAATAAAAATTCCTCTGAATCCGGATTACGCATCTGACCTATCGCATGCGCTGCGATAGCACGGACTTTAACAATTGTATCATCAAGCATGGTATAGAGGCTGTCAAGCGCTCCTGGTTCATGAAGAGAAGCAAATGATCGGGCCGCCAGATAACGATATGTTGGGTCAGGGCTGCTTAAATATTCATATAGGCTATCCACCTCTTTGGAATATTCATGCTCTGCGATCTTTTGAAATACAGGATCATCATATCGAACATCCACTTCTGTTAAAATCTTTTTGGACTCAGGAACACAAGCCAAAAACATGCTACAAAAGATAAAAAGATATAAAATGCGCATAAAAATTCAATCTTTGTGAGAACTCAAAAGTATTTGAAAATACTGATAACTTGGTTACAATTGATAGAAGTATATTTAGGCGAATAGCCTCCCAATAACCCAATTGTTTATCTGAACTTTTAAATTAAAATAATTATATGCGCTATTTCACAATTTTTATGATAATCTTCTTGTGTAACACAGATGCTAAGGCTCAAGAGCTTGAATCCATTACGTTTGTAGATAGCTATAGCAAAGTAGAATTGGGTGCTCTGTTTGGTATTTCTGTAAGTTATGGTGTTGATTTATATAAGGTACGCTACTTTACCAATGACATTGAAAGTAACCAAAGCATTGCATCAGGATTATTATGTGTTCCTCAGGCAGAAAACTTGATATTTCCATTGGCCGCTTATCAACATGGGACTGTTGATGGTAGGGAAGATGTTCCCAGCAGACTGGCAGGTGGGTTCCAGCTTCCTATGATACTTGCATCTTATGGTTATGTCGTATGCGCACCTGATATGCTCGGATTGGGGGATTCGCCGGGAATTCATATGTATGTACACGCCAAAACGGAAGCAACGGCAGCCATAGACATGTTGTTAGCCATAAGAGATAATGATGAAAATGAAGACATATATCAACTTAACGAACAGCTGTTTATAACGGGGTATTCACAAGGCGGTCATGCGGCTATGGCCTTACATAGAGAGATTGAGGAAAACTTCAGCAGTAGCATTTCGGTAACTGCATCGGCACCAATGTCTGGACCCTATTCAATGTCTGGCTTAATGATCGATTTTTCGCTAGGAGATGCGGATTATTCAAGTGTTTCCTACCTGGCATGGGTCGTCTTGGCGTATCAGGTAGCCTATGCAGATATTTTATCCGATTATAGTTTAGAGGACATATTCAAGGCTTCCTACATTGATGATATACTTGAATTTAAAAATGAAAATATAGACCGGTCTGAATTGAATCGCCGGATGACGGATACCTTATTGGCAAATGTAGGTAGGGTTACACCCAAAGACATGTTACATGATAGCATAGTCGATGCGCTTAAAAACGACGCCAATCATCCTCTGTCCGTGGCCCTGCGTGATAATGATGTGTATGATTGGGTTCCAGAGGCGCCATTGCGCATGTATTATTGTGTTGGTGATGATCAGATAGTATATACCAATGCCACAATGACGGATTCTGTAATGAATGCTAATGGCGCATTGGATGTCGAGGCTGTTCAAAATGATATCTTCAGCCCATTGGATCACGGGGGATGTGTAATACCAGCGTCATTTGCAGGTATTGTATTCTTCCAGAATTATCAGAACATTCTTACTTCATCTGACCAAATTGAATTTAATCCAAATTTAAAGTTGCATTACAACAATGCATATTTATGGGTTAATGTACCAGATGACTTTCAGACCCGCAACTTACAAATGCTTATATATGATATGAAAGGGTCTCGTGTTGTATCAAGGTCTTTGAATAGAGGACAAAGCATCTTTGACTTGAACACTTTGTCCCAGGGAATGTTTGTCGTACATATTATTAATGGTCAACAATTGGTTAAATCTCAAAAGATCGTACGTTTTTAATCAATAATGTGCCAGACTGTATCGTTTGTGTAATCGTATCCTTATTTTTGGGACCGATTTGAATGAAACGATTTAAATAGAAAATCAATGAGTGTAAACTATCAAAGTGATAAAGAGGCTGTCGATGGACTGGCTTCAGCATATCAGAAATTAAAAAGTGAAATTTCCAAAGTTATCATTGGACAGGACGATGTTGTCAGAGCAGTTTTAATTTCGTTGTTCAGTAACGGGCACAGCCTTTTAGTGGGTGTGCCGGGACTAGCCAAAACCCTTCTTGTAAGCACAATTGCTGAAGTACTGGACCTGGACTTCAAAAGAATTCAGTTTACACCCGATTTGATGCCATCTGATATTACTGGATCTGAGATCCTTGATGAAAGCAGGCATTTCAAATTCAACAAAGGACCATTGTTTGCAAATATTGTATTGGCGGATGAGATTAACAGGACCCCGCCTAAAACACAGGCTGCCTTGTTAGAAGCGATGCAGGAAAGGTCTGTTACTGTAAGTGGTGTCCGTCACGTTTTACCCAACCCATTTTTTGTGCTGGCTACGCAAAACCCAATTGAACAAGAAGGTACATACCCACTACCAGAAGCACAGTTGGACAGATTTATGTTTAATATTCCTTTGGATTATCCTTCCTATGAAGAAGAGATTCAGGTTGTAAAAGAAACGACGACAGTCAAAGACAATAACCTGCAACACGTACTTTCTTCTGAAGAAATTTTATTCTATCAACAGTTGATACGTAAGATTCCTATTGCTGACAATGTGTTGGAATATGCTGTTTCTTTAGCCAGTAAGACAAGACCTAATACAGATAATGCAACGGCCGAAGTGAACAACTATATTGCTTGGGGTGCTGGGCCAAGGGCTTCACAGTTTCTTGTTTTGGGGGCTAAAACATTTGCGGCTATTCATGGTAAATATTCTCCCGATCAGGAAGATGTAAAAGCGGTAGCGAACTATGTATTGCGTCACAGAATTGTGCGCAACTATAAGGCTGAAGCGGAAGGCGTCACAGAAGAGAATGTGATTGCAAAGCTGTTGTAAAATCTTATGGTTACTTAAATGGATAGTTGAATTACAAAGACCGTTTGTTTGTCTTGATCAGAAGTAATTTCAATTTCACCGTCCAGGTGCTTTACTCTTGATATCACGCTTTGAAGGCCAATTCCCTTTTTGTCCTCAAGCTGCTTTTGAACATCAAACCCTACGCCGTTATCTTCCACCACAAGTGTTAATGTTTTTTCTTCCATTGATGCCTGAATAATAAGCTGACTCGCATTGGAATGCTTGATCGCATTTTGACTTAATTCCTGGACAATTCTGAAAAGACCGAGTTTTTGTTTGTCGTCTATTCTCTTTTCATTAAATGAAGAGAAGAAAGTGGATACATTCATTCTGGCACTGTTATTTATACTTGAAGCGAGGTCTTCTATACTGGCCTGTAAGCCGAGATTGATGAGTGCTTCCGGCATCATATCATGAGAAATTCTTCTTACTTCATTTGCTGCATTCTTAATGAGCGCCTCTGCATTTGAGAATAGATTCATACCCTTAAGCGCATCGATTTCATTCTGTATTTTATTAAGCTGAAGCTGAGCTGAACTCAACAGACTTCCCAGACTGTCATGCAGGTCCTTGGCTATTCTTTTACGTTCATTTTCTTCTCCTAATAGTACATAGTCCATTGCCATAATCTTATTCTCCTGTTCAAGGCGCAATAGTTTTTGTTCTTGGATTTCTTTTTGTTGGAGACGTAGATTTTTTTCGTAAGCCCACTTTCTTCTAACCATATATATGATCAGACCCGAAATGAACATGATGGCCAATACACTACCTCCTAACACCTGGTTTTGTCTTTTCTTTTGGCTTAATGCTAATTGTTGTTTAGCGATTTGTTTTTCCTTTTGGGCAGTGTTATAGAGTACATTGAGAGAATCAATGCGTGCTTGAATATTTTCTCCTCTTAAAGACTTAAGACCTGAGGTGTATTTTTGCAAATGCTCATATGCTTTTTCCCAGTTTCCAGTAAGGGCATAGGATTGGGCCAGGTAAGAATTAAGGTTTTTTTGAACTTCCTGACTGTTATCATGTATGCCGGAGCTTAGTTCCTGATTCAGCACTTCGATGGCCTTAAGCGTCAACCCCTTTTTTACCAGTTCTCGATAGATGAATTCAACCAAGGTCATGCGCGTATTGCTCATCTCAAAGTCTGAGATATTGTCATAGAGTTCTAATAATTTGATGAGATCCACATCGATTTCAAGAATATTTAAAATACCCGCATGTTTGGAATCGAGCGGTATTTTATTTTTCCCCAAATAGTTGATATATCTTATAAGGTAGGATTTAAATGGTTCCTGATCCAATTTGTCGTTGTGGGCATTGAGTAAATTGTTAGAAACCTGGATTATCCTGATTTTATCATTGTGCGTATATGCCAAATCAAGGGCCTGGGTGAGATAAGGAATGGACTGATCTTTTCTACCGAGTAAAATGTAGCTTTGACCGATCTTCATTGCTGAATCTTTTAACCAGAGAGAATCATTATTTTCTTCGGCTTGGAAATAGCTCTTTAAGGCATAGTCCAGGGCTTTGGAGTATTCTGCATTACTCATATGCGCTAATGCCAATTTATTCAACAGGCGATATTTGTTTTTTTGATCTGCTTCCTGATAGTGGCTTGCGTGCAAGTCTTCGAGGTATTTTATAGCGGCCTCTTTCTTTGAAAATGTGAGGAAAAAACCTCCTTTTGTAATCCGTGCATCGATATTGGCTTGTTTCTGATCGGGTGTGTTTGTAAGCGCAATGAGACTATCAATGGCCGGCCATATCATAGTATCACGATACAATTGAAGTTTTTTAATTCTTTGCCTTAAGGGAGCCAGATCTTGTGCATGGGTGTAACTGATACTTAAAAGCAGAATAATAAGGATGTGTTTCATACGATACGGTTGAAAGGATTTATAAGATGCCGAGATCTTTTGCAAGGCTGAGCATGGCAGAACTGTTGTTGACTGAAAATTTTTCAATGAGGTGTTTGCGGTGGGTCTGTACGGTATTTACACTTATAAAAAGCTTTTTTGAAATTTCTTTAGTGGTCAGACCTTCTGCGATCAATTTGAGAACTTCCTTTTCTCTACTCGTAATTGCCGGAATTTGATTCTTGAGTTCTTTTTGAGAATTCAGAATCGAGCGAATTTCTGAGCTTAAATACATATTGCCGCTGTGCACTGTTTTTATTGCACCGATGATTTGCTTAGAGCTGTCATCCTTAAGAATATATCCTTTTGCCCCCAGATTTATCATTTTATTGATGTAGCTGGGCTGTTGATACATGCTAAGGACGATGACTTTACTCTCAATGCCCTTCTTAGAGATTTGTTCCATTACCTGAATACCATTTAGACGCGGCATGTTGATATCCAAAATTAGAATATCAATCGAGTTCTCTGCCAACCTGTGCATCACCTGCTCTCCATTGCTGCACTTGGCCACGACCTCCACTTCCGGATCGTTAGCCAGCAGTGCTGCCAGGCCATCTGTCAGGATTTGATGATCATCTGCTATAAGCACTTTTATCATATTTCTAAAGTATGAAAATATACTTTATCAAATGTCTTCAGATATAGCCGCCTCTATCTTCATAATTCTAAGTTTAAGTACTTCAAGTTCATCTTTTAATTTTGTGTTCTCACCATTGAGTGATTCAAGAGTAGAGGATTGGGTCTCAATTAAAGCATTTTGCTCTTGATTGCATTTTATTAATAAGGGGATGAGCTCGATATAATTGACGGATTTGATTTCAATTTCAGCTCCATTTTTATCTACGACTGTTCCTGCATTAGATACAAGATTGGGTAAAACGGTTTCTAGTTCCTGAGCTATCAGACCCAATTTCTCTCTTTTTGAAAAATATTTTGTCGGAAATTCGTCTGTTCTGAATAAGTAACTCACAGGATTAAGTTTGGCAATAAGAGAGCTAGCATTTGTCAAGGGCGTGATATTCTTCTTTAGTTTTTCATCTGAAGCCGCTGTCAATTCTCCTGTGATATCCATGTTGCCATCGAGTTGCAAATCAAACTGTGGGTTGGAAGTTCCAATTCCTATCTGACCCGATCCGTTCATGATCATGGTTAATTCATTGTTATTCCAAAATCTGATAATACTTCCGGCTTCGATATCGACGTCACTGCCGGCATTAATTTCAATGTCACCGAAATTATCATTTGCATAAATATTGATATCTGAGGTGCTGCCATCTGCTTCAATATTAATGTCTGAATTTCCTCCATTGGTAAGAATTGAAACACCTGCGTCAACACCAGTTGTGCTCAATTCGACCGGGGCTTGATATCCAAAAGTAGAGAGGCGTAAGGAGTCATGGGTGATAAAGTTAAGGTTACCAGTTCCGGTGTTTTCCAAGGTAATATCTCCTTCAGATGTTAGATTGATATCTGCGCTGTCATGTAAAGTGGTCAAATTAATATGGGACAAATACTCATTGGTCAACAAATCAATAGGCGAAGTTGGACCTACTGTTTCCAGTTTAATGGATGCATTGATAAGACCTAATGTTGAAAGGTAGATTCTTTTTTGAGCATCAATAAAAATGTCGCCATTGTGAGGGTATGTATCTTCTTGATTGGCAATAAATAAATCTGATCCATCATAATCTATAAATGCCTTTCTATCTGAGCCTTCATAAAAGTCAATGCTGCCTACACCGTTGGACAGAGCTATATCTCCATTAACATCAAGACGTTTGATGGGCGATGTGGTACCGATACCTGTTTTATCTGTTGCATTGATATAAGTTATTCCCCCATTTCCAATATTGACATTGCCGCCATGATAGTTTAGGCGAAGCGGCGAAGGGTAGTTGTTGGTACCAAATGCCTGAATATCGTCTCTGTCAAAAAGTATCTTATCACTACTTTCTTCTCCTACTTTAAGTAATCCGTCATTATCTCCTGAATAGAAACCATCCATTTCATTGACATCAAGATGAATGACTACAGGGGCATTGTTTGGTAGCAAATCGGGTCCAAAAGATATACGATTATCGACGTGCCCTTGATAGACTATTGCTGCGACCAAATCGCCGCTTTCACGAAATCGCAACCCCGACTTTCCAGTAAAGAACATATCGAATATCAGGTATGGACTGTCTCTATCAATGATCGGGTTCGTAGGTCCATCATAAGGGTTGGATCCATTGAGGTCCCATTGACCTATTAATCCAACAGTGGTTGTAAGCGATAGTAAAAATGTTAAATAAAATATCTTCTTCATTGTTCTTGAGTTCTTATTCGAAAACAAGATCAATGCATTAAGGTCCTAAAACATCACTGAAAACAATGATTTCTATATTATTTATCTAGAAATTCAATACTCAAGCCAGCTCTATACCAGTGGCAGCAGTATAAAGAATATACCAATCTTCTCTGGTCAATAATATCGATTGAGCTTTTATGGCTTTTTCAATTCTCTCAATTTTTGATGTGCCTAGTACTGGAACAGGACGAGAGGGATGTTGAGACAACCACGCAAGAACAAGTTGATCCAGGCTGCAATCATATTTTGTGCAGAGTCCCTCGGCAGTGGTCTTAATTCTTACTACGTTTTCATTTGAGCTCTCCTGGAACAATTCTCTGCCGGCGAAAGGTGACCATATCATAGCTTGAATACCCAACATTTGACATTGATCAAAACAACCATCATGGAATGGATTCAGATGTAGAGGGCTGGCTTCAACTTGATTTGTGACCATTGGAAATAATGAGTCCAACAATTCGAACTGAGAAGGTGTAAAATTTGAGACACCAAAATATCTAACTTTACCCGACAATTTCAAAGCACTGAAACAGTCCGCAATTTCTTGTGCGTCCATTAGCAGATCTGGCCTGTGAATGAGCAGTAAATCTATATAATCTGTATTCAGGTTTTTAAGTGAATTATCGACAGACATCTTGATGTGTTCCGCTGAGCTATCATAAGACTTTATTCTGTGATCAGGTCTGTTGGGAGAGACCATCTTTATACCACACTTTGTAATAAGCCGCATTTTTGTACGCAGCGACGGAACCAGTTTTAGAGCAGAACCAAACTCAGATTCTGTCGTATAGTGACCATAAATATCTGCATGATCAAAATCTGTGATGCCAAGATCAAGACAAGCTTTAATAAAGTCCAGATATAATTGAGTGCTGAATTTTTCGCCCCATTGACCTAAGCGCATAGTGCCGACTACAGGCATTTTAAACCTAAATATGGGCCTTTCAAGATCAGTATTTTCCAAAGATTGTATTTTAGAGTACCCAATTTATCAAAAATATTTCGCGCTCATGAAAGCAATCGGGACAAGGGTCTGTTTTGTACTTTCACTTGTGCTTACTACTTCTGTTCAAGCACAATTGGTCAATATTGAAAATAAAAGGATGCTTGATGATAGTATAAAATTCACCTTGATGGATGATTTTTCCTTTCGTCTAACGGACAATAACGGAGACTATATTTATCAACTCGCCAATACGCTTACGACCCAGGTTAAAACAAAGAATCTCAATCATAATTTCTTCTTTACAGGCAATTATCATTTAATCAGATCTAATGAAAAAGACTTCAGCAATATTTGGATGATGCATTTGCGGTATAACTTTCGCATAACTCAGCATTGGAGGATAGAGTCTTTTTTGCAATTGCAGGAAGACCAGTTGCTTGACATAAGTAAGCGAAAACTGTGGGGCATAGGCGTAAGATGGCGCATTATCAATAATCATAACATACACCTCAATTTTGGCACAACATATATGTATGAAAAAGAACAAAGTGAGAAGTTTAATCAAAGTGACTATTACCACAGGAACAGCACCTACTGTGCTTTCAGTTATAAATTACCAAAGCGTAATATTTCTGTAAGCAATACACTTTATTTCCAGCCGCTTTTCACCAATATAAATGATCACAGAATATTAGAGGAATTCAGATTAGCGGTACAACTCACGAAGGCAGTAAGTTTTATTACCACACTTATATACTATGAGGATGCCATAACACCTTCGAGCCTATCTCAATCTTCCACGAATGCGCTGATGGGCATTGGCGTTGTGCTTTAATCTTCGGTCGAAATCGTTGTCAGAACTGCATCCTTACCCCCCACAACAGGAATGGTTATGGTTGTCGCTCCGATATCTACCATAAGTTTAGTGCCAGGTTTGGGATGTAAGGTGTATTCCTTGTCGCTTGAGAATATCATTAAACCAATCTGTTGTCCAGCAGGAATAATTTGATCATCGGGTTCAAGACTGAATTGCATTGTATAAAATTCTCCAGGATTGAGTTTTTCACTTTCAGTGACAGAAGCATGATTTTGTAAGTCAGCCCATCCTCGTGTTATTATACCGCCTTTATTACTCCGCCCGTTTTTCCATGGCAAGTTGACCAGCCAAACTGATAGATTGACTGCTTCTTTGTCTGAAGCGGCTTTGATTTCCACGGTAACTCTCCCTGAAAGATGGAGATCTTCACTCAGCTTAGGTGTAACGAACATCAATCTATGATTTGTTTCTTCTGCACGCGCAAGTGTTTTACCATCAAATGAATAGTTATCAACAAGGGTTTGAACTTCGGAATCTTCTCGACTAGTTGTATTTAAGTTTCCACCTGTAATACCATTTCCTGAAAGAAAGAACTTCACTGGGCGCGCATCTGGATTAGGGTAATCTGGGTAAGATGTTGGTTTTGTTCTTTTGTCTCCTTCGCGTACAACCCAAAATTTATCCTCTGATTCTGCACCATTTTCAATTCCATACAGATAACGAGAGAACCATTTATTCATCATATCCATAGGAGGTGGACCACCATGTCCCCCTTGATGAAGGTATAACTTGGTTGTTTTTCCCATCGATTTGAGCTTGTTGTATATTCTAATACTATGATCTGGCATAACGTTCCAATCAGAGAGTCCATGAGAAAAGAATACAGCGGCATTGACATCATCCAATTGATTTGTATAGTCCCGTCCTTTCCAAAAATCATTGTAGTCTCCTGACAATCTATCCATATTCTCCGCATGTTCAATATCACGCACATTTTCATCACACCAAGCCTTTCGATCTGAATCCTGGCTGTGAATGAAGTCATAAAGCACATCGATATCTTCACCGAGGTATCCTCCTGGTGAACGAACCAAACCATTGGCTCTATAATAATGCCAATAGGAAGTGTTAGGAGCATCTGGAATAATGGCCTTTAAACCATCAACGCCAGTTGTTGCTGCTGCCAATGGTAATGTTCCATTGTATGAAGTTCCCATCATTCCAACTTTACCAGTACACCAATATGCAGTAATTTGCTCGTCTCCATCAACTGAAGTATATCCTTTGGCTCTTCCGTTCAACCAGTCAATCACAGCTTTAGGTGCCAGAGATTCATTTTTTCCACCTACAGTAGGACAGCCTTCAGATAATCCAGTTCCAGGTGACTCAGAATAAACCATTGCAAATCCTCTTGGAACCCATCTGCTGTTATAACTAGAAGAAATATAAGGTCTGGAACGCATTGTAATAGGTTCGCCATGAGGCCTTTCTGGAGGATTGGCACCTATTTCATGTTTAACATTCCAAAAAATATCGTTACTTGAAGAAACACCAGAAAAGTAGGGACTTGTGGAGTATATAGCAGGAACTTTTAGTCCTTCAGTTTCAGTTTGTTTTTGTCTGGTAACTGAGACATGCATTCTGTCCAGTTTCCCATCTTTATCAGAGTCAAACTCAGTTTCGACCCACAGTTGTTCCTGAATCCAATCTTCAGAGTTCTCAAATGCTTTTACTTTTTGTGCCATGCCATCTTCAAAGACGGGCATGGTTTGAGAGGAGAGGTGAGATATTGAAAAACAAGTCAATACAATTAAAGGCAAAAACGAAAAGTTACTGTTGAATTGATTAAGGTTCATATGTATTTAAATTATGTTTCTTGAAAGTGTAATCTTCTTGTGATTTTATAAATATAAGATTGATTTTATAATTCTGGCTGCAGAAGATGTACCCAAAATAAACGAAAAGCCAGGTCTACTAAACCTAACTTTTCCAATTTTAATACGTTAACACGTAACCTTAAATAATTAGATGAAGAACATCAGTTATTGCCCAACATTTGCACCCACTTTCTGAAAACTGATCATTGACCAAATGGCATACATGATAGTTTGGAAATTGGATTTAACACTAGGCTTGACATTATATTGGTAAGCTATGTTTAACAGTTGTAAAGGAATTTGAATTGAATCATTAATTGTAATCTTTGAACCTTCTACGTCCATCCATTTGAGTAATGGAATTTCTCTCATGAAGGACATTACTTTACCTGTATTTACAAAAGATTTAAATCGTACAAACAATTCTACATCAAACAACCACCTAGTATGAAATGGTTGAGTGAAACAATATGATGCAGCATTTCGCGAAAACACCTTAGCACCACACTGTGTATCTTTTATTGGTAAGCCAAGAATGAATTTTATCATGAGTCCTGCTACCATAGATGCGATGGACCTAAACCCCTTTCGTTCGATTTGACTTTCATTTCCCATCTTTCTTGATCCAAATGTCATTTGCAGGTCAGTAGAGTCATTAAGACTCTTTACGAGCCTTTTATAATCATTGAAATCTGTTGAAAGATCTGCATCTAGAAATCCTACGTTGCTCACATTGGTTTCTTGCAACATATGTTTGATTCCGTGTCTAACTGCCTCAGCTTTTCCTTTATTGCATGGCATATCATAAACATAAACGCGGTCTCTTTTATTTTTAAATTTTTGGAGTACTTCTAATGTATCATCATTGCTTCCGTCATTAACAAAGCAAAGTATGTAATTAGAGTCTTCCTTAATAAATGCGTCATATTGATCTAGTGGCAATCTGTTTGATTCATTGTAGCAAGGTATTACGATTCCGTTCTTCATTTTCATAATTTTGATTCAAAAATGGTCTTGAACGCACTCGAAATTTTTGATTTTCGATGACTGGAGTTGTTCTTCAGTTTTTTGGTATGTTTTGGCTTTTTTTAAATTTCAGATCCACTGTAACTTGTGGAAGATTTTATCGTACACCTTTATGGTAATTAATGAAGGATAGAAAGTATTTATATCTAGCATTGGTCCTTGGACTATTGCTTCACGGGACGAATGTGTTTTTCAGTTTTGAATCCACTTACGACGCCTTTGTACATATATTCTTTGCAGACCATTATGCTGAAGATTGGTTTTCATCATGGGATCAAAGATGGTATACAGGATTCACCATTACATCCTATCCACCACTTGTGCATCATATCATTGCCGCATCCTCATTCATAGTAGGATTGAAAGGAGGATTTATACTTTGGTCCATTTTGATAACACTTATTTTCCTCAGAGGTGTATATGAGTTCAGTAAGTTGTGGGTAAATGAAACTGCTGCCAATTGGGCGGTTGTTCTTGCTGTTTTTTCTACCTCATTTTCTGAGGCTTTACACATCTTCGGACAACTACCCAGTATAACTGGAATTGCTTTTCTCCTTAATGCATGTCCAGAACTTTACAAGTGGATTCGAACAAAACAAACCGCATATCTTATAATGGGGTTATTGTTTTTAGGGGTGACCACTTCAGCTCATCATGTAACAACAATATTTGGTTTGGTATTTTTCATATTTCCTGTTCTAGGTTTGGCAGTTATAGATAACGCGCAAGAAAAGAAAGGAGAAGGGAATATTCATTTACCGGATTTTTTTAAACAAGCAATAAAAGATATTCCCAGGGTAATATTTCTATCGATAAGTATTGTTTTCTTAACGGTCTTTTTAATTTTTCCATATTGGTATTGGTCGAAAACAGATCCGATCACTCAAGTACCTATACCGCATGGATCGCGGGATTCCTTTATTGAAGTATTATCATCTGGCTTAGTTTTCTTTGTCATTCCATGGGGTATAATGTTGTTTTTCCTTCCTTTTCTATTTAGATCGATATTTCTCAAGCGTAACATATTTATGGGTATTTCCATAGTCTTGTTATTCATTTTGGGTACTGGAGGTACAACACCTATTCCGAAGATGATGCTTGGTGAAAATGCATTTAATATTCTTACACTAGATAGATTTACTTATTGGGGGACAATTCTAGCTTTACCTTTTTTCGGATTATTCTTTTCGAAAATTTATGACCGCATTATAAATACAAATAATTCCAGTGCGACTCTTTTGAATAAGATTCTCTTTTATAGTCTTGGAGTTTTGGTTCTAGCATCTTGCATGTTTACTGTCAATTTTAGGTTCTTTAAAAACACTCAACCTGATAAAATCGATATAGAACCGATCGTTAGATTTCTTCATATTGACAAACATTACCAATGGAGGTATCTCACCCTTGGTTTCGGAGACCAAATGGCTTGGTTGTCTGCAAATACTAAGGCATTAAGTGTAGATGGCAATTATCATTCAGTTCGCAGGTTAACCGAAATGACTTCAAGGGCGGTGGAGCGACTAGAAAATGCCAAGTATCTCGGCAATGAAGGTATAGAAGCATTAAGGCAATTCTTAACACAACCTGAGAAATTTAATCTAAAGTTCATTTTTTCCAATGATAAGTTTTACGACCCACTCCTATATTATACAGGGTGGGAAAAAGTACAATCATTGGATAATAATATTGTTGTATGGGAAAGATTAGATGTGCCTCAACTTTCTAGTGCTTTACCCGCAAAAGAAATACCATATTATCAGTCAGTTATGTGGGGTGTGTTTCCATTGACTACTTTGTTCCTATGCTTTATATTCTGGATAATTTCATTTTGGCGAAGACAAGAAAAGCCATCTTGGAGTAGCTTATGTTTACAAGGTAAGACAGGGTCCTTACGTTATACAATGCCTGTTAATGCAAGTTATGTTCTTATAGTATTAATAGGTGTTATAGCTGTTTCATTACGTGGAATTTATCAAAATAATGATAGAACGTCACCAGAGAATTTAGTTAAAGCTTACTTCAATGCGCTTGATTTTAAGGAATTTGAAAAGGCTTACAGTTTATACGATCCTGATTTACGCCCACCAATAGATGAATATCTAGTACATCTATCCTTAAAGAGTGGAATATTGGCTTCCTATGCTAAGTTAGAAGGTCTGAGCATTTTAGATACCAAAGAATGGCGTAAGGACTCAATTGCAGTGCAGGTTGAAGCGCAATGGTTGACTTCTCTAAAATCCTTTACTTCTACACATGAATTAATGATGAAGAAAGAAGGGATGTTTTGGAATTTAATACCTGAAAAGATTTCTCCAGATATTCCACCTGATCAAATGATTGATATACCGGAAGTAGGACGATTTAAGCAAGGGAAGCGGAAATTAAACTCTACAGATATATTACATGAAGACATTCTTGATAGACCAGAAGTAATAGTAACCCATTCAACTCTGATCAATCACGAAGGTGTGTATTCAATTGTAGGTAAGCTAAGTAATGTTGATGATGTTCCAGCTTTTGTGATTGTTGACGGTGCAATATTTAATGATGCAGGAGAGGAGGTGTTGCGTTATTCGGTTACGGATAAAATGAAAAAGCATTTAGCTCCTTTTGAAAGTACACCATTCAGAATTGATTTCAAAGACATTGGCCAAACTCAAGGTTTGGATTCATTAGTAGATATCTCTTCTCATAAATTGTACGTTCGAACTATGGCTACACCTTTTGAATCTTATTCTAGCATTGGGTTGCGAAAACTAAAACTAGCAGATGGTGAAGTGACTGGTGAAATTTCCAACACAGGTGCAAGATTGGTTGTCATTCCTCAATTATTGATTAGCTATTATTGTGATAATAACCCTAATCCAATCTGGGTGGAAGAATTGTATTTGCCAGAAGGTATTGCACAACAACGCGCTTCCTCGTTCAGCTATGCTTTAAGGAATGTTGAACCAATAGACATTATTGAATACGTTAAAGAAAAGAATGTTTATATAAATGGTCTAGCACAATCAGAAAGTGTCTATACCAACCGGGCAAGTAAGCTTATAGTTAGATCACGTTTGCTTCCTACAAATACTTCAGATTGTAAAATCGAGTTGAAGGAAAATGTTTTTACTGCATCAATTTATACAGAATGATGAGGGCTAGTATATATATAATTCTAGGACTAATACTTTGTTATGGTTGTAATAACAATAATAAACATGAATTAGACATTAAAGATCTTCAGTTCACAGAATCTACAACTACAATTAAAGCGGGTGAAATTTTCAAGATTGGAATCAATGACAATAATGTATCCAAGTCTCATCTTAAGTTGCTTTTTAGCGGCATTAATCATACTAACATAATTAATCCTAAACCCGACACAGATATTATAGAGTTTGAAGTTCCAGATTCCTTATTAATGCAGAGTGGTGTTTATGTACTTGATCTTTTATATAAAAGTAGGGTACTTGATACTAAGGAACTCGTCGTGCAACCCTTACTTGCAGAGGATATTATTGAGACTTATGCCGGTCCAAAGACTATATTAGGTGATGGTCAGGAATCCTCTATGTTGGTAATCATACCAAAGGATAAGTTCAACAATCCCTCTTTTGATGCATCAGAAACAAAAGTCTTAAGTAATAATTTAAACGCTTCAGTTCAATCAGAAGACTTTGAAGCGAATAAGTCATTTCTGTATTCAAAGTTAAGTAGTAGTCTTGCAGCTAGGGATATTCTTTTAGGATCAACCTCTGGTGAAGCGATTGCAAAAGAACAGAGCATTCGAATCATTCCAGGATCAGCAGATCAAATTAAAATATTTATTATTGACTTATTCCCGTATGCACATCCTAGAAGATATTTTAAGCTACATAGTAATACACTTTTAGATTCAAACGGGAATACAATTCCAGAGGGCAGCCATATTTATTTTAATGTATTTGATGAATCGCGAAAACTCTATGGTCTATATTCATCTAAAACTGTTAATGGAGTAGCGCAGTGTATAATTTCTAACCCAGATGAGCCTGGAAAATATGCGATTAGTGCGACTACTAATACAGGTGTGAGCAGTGCTACATATGAAGTTGAATTTCAGCAATATGTTTCTTCTATACCTCTGGCTTATGATAGTGATCTGAGGCGGATAAAGATTGGTCCAATAAAGGTACTTATGGGACAAACTATAGCAGATGGAACACCTTTAATGATTAAATTGAAATCCACGATGCAAGAGATTGAATTCGAAAAAGTAACAGATAATGGACGTGTTAATTTTATACTTCCTAAATTCTTAATGATCTCTGGAAAAACCCAAGTACAGGTTTCATGTGGAGGATTAAAAGAAACAGTGCAAATAGAATTATGAATGAAAGCTATTTGATAAGACGTAGAGTAGGGTTTTCTATTTTAACAGGTCTTGGCCTGATAGGAATCCTCTCGTTATTTGCATCTATAATTGCTTATTTCAATTCCGGTGCTGATACATACGAGTTTGAAAACTTTAACGATAAACTTTTTGAATCACATCAACCTCGTGTCATAGTTAGTTTTCAAGAAGAATTAAATTTGACTAATAATAATCCTGTCTTAAAATCTGTTGTGCAAAGTTATATTGACGCATGGCATGTTATAAATACGAGTTTAAACAACAGATCCGAAACGCTTTTAGAAGACTATTTTGAAAGAGATTTAAGTGAATATATTATTCAAGGAATACATGGTGGACTTTATGACGACATAAGATTAATACAAACGGATATTGATCATAATATCCAGATCAGCTTAATAAGTTATGATAAGCAATTTGCTTCGTTAGAAGATTCTTGCGTCCAGTTGGTTAAACAGGCTTATGATACAAATGGAGAATTGCTATGGTCTCGCACATACACATACACAATAAATGTGAATATGGTTTTTAGAGAAGGTAGGTGGCGCGTTTCACATTGGATTTCTGAAGCTCATAGTTGTGATAATCAAATCACTGAGGTGTCTGGCGAAAAAGTAAGATCATTTGATAACATCAAGGGCGTAAATTATTATCCATCTGCCAATCCCTGGTTTTCGATGTGGGAAAATTTTTCCATTGACACAATTCAACGCGACTTTGCTACTGTTGCAGAATTAGGATTTAATTCTGTGAGAATATTTTTACCATTTGAATTTTTCGATGATGCTGAAAATGATGCTGAACATTTAGATTATTTATTAGAATTAGTGAATTTAGCCCAGGAAAATAATTTATATGTAATTCCTGCGCTTTTTGATTTTAACCCTAGTTATAGTATCGAAGCATATTCTAAATGTGACCGATATTTAGAAAATATATCTCAAAAAATTGGAAACCACCCTTCTATAATTGCCTGGGATCTAAAAAATGAAGCTGATCTTGACTTTGATGTGCATGGTGAGAAAAATGTAATGACATGGCTTGAATTCATAAGAGGACGTTTACGTATGTATCTACCTGAAGCTCAAGTAATGGTAGGGTGGTCCAGAATCGATCATATTCAACTTGGCAATCAATTCCTTGATATTTTATCATTTCATTATTATGATGACCCAAAGAGATTTAATCAATTGCTTGCAATACACGACATAAAGAAAATTAATAAGCCTGTATTCTTAGGAGAGTTTGGGATGTCTACTTTTAAAAAATGGTATTATCCTATAGGTCAGAATTCAAAAGACCAGTTGGAGCTTTTTGAAACGCTCTATCCGATTGTGTCAGAAAATGATATGAGTTTTGCAGTTTGGACTTTGTATGATTTCCAAGAGGTACCGAAGTATGTGGTAGGATCCTCGCCTTGGAGAAGGTGGGTGCAGAGAAAATATGGATTGCTTACTGAAAGCGGAGATAAGAAAAGGGCTGCAGTTTATCTAGAACAACAACTACAACCCTCCAAAAATTAAATTAGCATCTTATTGCTCTTATATACTTGCACTGATAAATTCTACTCTATTAATCTTAACAGGTTCTTTCTCATTTTTCACTTCATAATCGGTATTCATAAGAATTCTACTAAAGTGTATTAAATACCAGTCTGTTATATCTGACATGGGTAACCCTCTAGAAGCATAGAAGTTTTGTTGTGCATTATTAATTCGCAACGCATCATCATGAACCAATTGTAAAATAGCTTTCTCAAGACCTTCTGCGGAATCTGGCTTAAAGTATTCACCTACGTAGCCTTCCTCTTCAATAAGTGCTTTTAAGTCACCTATGTTTGGGATAACACAAGCTTTACCATAACTACCAGCCTGATGCAATACACCTGAACTACCAGTTGTACTTGTATATGGGAATACTACGATATCACTATCTAAAAAAACCTTGGGTACATCCTCTTCTTCCACATAACCTGTAAATTCAATATCCTCGATATGGGCATAATCAGATTGTACTTTATCTAAATATCCTAATCTGTTTGGATTATCTGTTCCAGCAATGATCAACTTGAGCTTTATGTCCGTTTTTGCTCGTGCAGCATCTACTGCTTCAATTAGGGGCTCGACGGTCTTGTAAGTTCCAAATTTTCCAAAAGTCATTATGGTTTTTTCATTTTTTGAACTTTCAAAGTCTGGTGTTTCAGGCAGATCAAATGTTCCGTGTGGAATTAGTGCAACATTGTTGGTTTTATATTTTGCATTTAATATTTCCACGTATTTTGAAATGGTTACTGCAACCAAATCTGATGTAAGAATCATTCTTGTCAGCATAGTCCCGATAAAAGAGAATATGTTTTGTAGTATTCTATTTTTGGTTATACCTGCAGCATCAAGATCTACACTTTCAATAATGTTATGTAATAAGACTACAGATTTAATACCAGATAATTTAAGCAACATTGGTAATAATAATCCAAGAGCTGCTGCAACTTTCTTGTCTCCAAATGATAAAAAATGAATATTCAACAATACCATATCAACCTTTGAAATTTTTATGGCTCTGTAGATATTGAAGATATTACTCAGTTTGTTGAAAGCCCACACTGGCTTGAATGACACTTTTGCTTTGCCCTCAACATTTGGATATACTGAGTTGTCTTCTAAGTCTTCACAAATAATGCATATCTCTTCAACTTGGGGTTTGTTTTTAAAGTGTTCAACTAAGTGAAAGGCATATTCATTTAATGTTCCTTTACCTGGTGGGTAAGGAGTAACGATGGCTAATTTTAATTTTTTCATTAAGTATAAATTGAATTATGTGATAAATATTTAAAACAATAAATAACCCACTCATTGCAAGTATTTGCATCCATACTACATTTTCCAATGAATTATGATTAAAATAAATAAGTAGGGCTTGTATCATACCCGCTACAATGGTTAAGACCACTGGAATGTATTGATCCAGCGCCATATAGAAATAGGCAAAGACATTTGCACATGCAAAAAATGATGTTGCCAGGGCATATTTCCACAGCAATGGTGAAATAGATAAATACGCCTCACCAAATGCTACTTGGATAATAATCTCATCTAATAAAAAACATGATAAGGTAATTCCACCTCCTATTGCTCCAACAAAGCTGACAGCACCAATTAATATTTTATTGTAGGCTTTACCTTTTTGTTTTTGTTCAATGACATGAGGTATCAATAAACCTACTACTGACCATGTTGCAAAAAACACCATTCTACCGATTAGAGATAGACTAGCATAGAGCCCAGCACTTTTTGATTCAAAGAAATGCTTGACAAGAATCAAATCACAGTTGTTGATTATAATTTGCCCAAATTCATACAAGCCAGTTAAGGCGATAAATACAATTATTTCTTTAGGCCAGGTGAAGTGACTAAGCTCTTGAGATGATACATAGGATTCCTTGATATAAAAATGTGTAGCTATGAAAGATAATAGAAACCCTATGCTTACAGCAAGCGTATAGAATCCCAATTCTAGATAGCACAGGATAGCTACAAGCAAAACGGTTATCACAACTCTGGTGACCATTTCTACCAAATAGCTCAAAGAAAGCTTGAGGACATTTTGTTTTCCTAATTGTATTCCTCTTTGAACTGACATAATTAGATAAGTTGGAATTCCAATTATCAAAATTGCCAGAGATAAGGACGACTGAAGATTTAAAAAAGAAGCTATTGGCCATGTCAATAGAAGTAAACCTAAAGTTAAACCAATGGCTATTTTTGAGATTCTTAAAGTCAGAAATCGATTTAAAGGAAATTGTTTTTTACTTGAGGAGGCTTCATAAACTACATAGTATTTAGCAGCCGTTAGTTGTAACGATAATGCTATGAATGAAATAATGAGAACAAAGGCAGCAATAATTGACACCTCAGAAAATTCTGAAGGCCCTAACC
>JABDJE010000013.1 GCA_013002625.1 Saprospiraceae bacterium
GTGTATGTATATCCCAAAGAATCAGGTTCTTCCAGACTATAGGAATACTCAATTGTACATCCTAGGTCATCTGTAACAGTTAGTTCGTATAGACCTGCAGGTAACATGTCTACCGACGCAGAAGTCGGACCGTGTGACCAGAGGTAAGTAAAATTTCCAGTACCACCCAATACAAGTACATTTATAGCACCGAGACCTCCATGGCAGTCGATTTCATCAACATCAGGAGCGATTAAGATTGGGCTTGGTTGATTGACATTGATTGTATCCAGAATTGTACATCCATTATTATCAACGATTCTTAACGGCCATTGACCTTGGGGTACCTGGTAAAAAATGCCATCATTGTTTTCAATTGTAAGATTAGCATATTCGATCCTGTAGGACAAAGGGAGTGCCATTGATTGCGCATAGACATCTACACGAACCAATAATTCATCGGCACAATTGGGCTGGTCTACAATAATGGAGTCGATAACCGGCGCAACACCATTGCAAGCATCATAAGTACAAAAGATGGTATCTCTTCCACTTTCGCACCCATTAGCCGAAATGGCTTTTATGATAATACTGATTTCTTCATTTGCCAATAAACCTTCGATGGTTAGATTATTGTCAGAACTGGTTGTAATAGCGTATCCTTCCTTTAGAAATGAATTGTCTCCTGCTACGCTGAACCATGGAAATTGTTCATTAATTCTTATTTCGTAATCAACGGCATCAGCAATGTCGCTCCAGGAGAATACCAATCCTGAACTTAAAGTATCTGAGCAACTTAATTCAGGTGTATCCGGCACCGGGTAAGCTTCTATCCAAACCGAATCACTATAACTGCAACCATAACTGTCTGTAATGTCCAGGTAAACATATTCTGACTCTGACGGGCGAACCAAAGGTTCTGGACAATCAGTACAATTAAAATTCGCGTCTGCCTGCCATCTAATGCGCCGCTCATAGGCTGCTCTGAATTTAATGTTCCAACCGGTCAAGCTGCCATAATTTGAATCTTTTTCATCGTCTACAATGATGAGTCTGTATTCGCCATTAATTGGTGAGGTAAGGGGGAATAACCAATTCTCCATATTACCTTCCGGCAAATATGACCCCGTATAACTGGGATTACTCAGATCCATCTGGCCTTCAAGGGGATTACCAAGGTTGATGTTTGTCCCAGAAAAAATGGTAAAGCAAGTTTCAATGAACCTATCCTCCTGTAAATCATTATCGGGTCTCTGACCATTGTCCGTACTGAGTTCTAAAATATTTCCATTGGGTGCTTCAAGATAAAAGTCACAATCATTCAATCTGAGATGTGTGAAGTTTTCAATACAGATTTCAGCAATGATGTTTTTATCCAATCTTCCTGGAGCCATCCCAGACACTATAATAGGAGCATTAATAATACTGTCATTGGTGTTGTGGACATAGGTATTAGAATTTGAAAATGTACGGGTTTCTCCGAGATCATTCACTGAAATATCAAGTGGGATTTGTACGGCTTTATCCGCACAGCTTGACAAACTATCGATCAAACTTAATCCGATAATAGAATTGTCATTTACCGGAAATATTATAGTATCTGTCGAGCATGGATCCAATTGTATGGCTAGCCTAATATATTCCTCCTCTTCGCTGATAAAGTCTTCCAATGCAGAGATATGAAGTTCAACAAATTTTTGGCCTGCTCGGATTACAGGAGCCTCAGTTGAGAGTATATAGTCTTCATTTAGAATTGCATCATTGGCCATGGATGGGCTATCGATAATCCTCAGGTTTATTTCTTTGTCTTCTGAAATTGCTTGCGGTAAGGAAAACCTCAAGAATCCATCTTCACATCCTTCTGCTAAACCTCCATTTAGTCCAGGCATATTTACATCAAGCACCAGACCATTTGTAGTAAAACTTTTTTCTTCAAGGAAGACTGCAGAATCAAAGTCCCCAAGGCGACCATCTGCAATGGCAATTTTAATGGTATACGCCTGGCAAGGTATGACGGCAGCCTCTGCTATAAAAACGTCTAGATACGCATTGTAAATGGGTTGCTGGTTGTCGGGTACTGCATTGTAATACATACTATAATTCAATGACCCGAGCGGATCTTCACAATATGGTGAAGCTGTATTGAAACTACCGGGTTCACCTGAGTTGACAAAGTTGACCGAAACCGGAAAATCTAAAAAGCTTGTCATATCCGGATCCATTGGGTCGGGGATGAGTGCAATATTTTTAAAATCATATGAGCCCCCATTTGGATTGGGACCATCGATGAAAAATCCAAATACATCATTGGTACTTGAGCATACAAAATCAGGGTATTCTTCGGAAGCAAAAACATACCTAAATCTCAAGGTATCAGATGATGGGATGAAACTAATTTCATATTTAGCCAGATCTATAAGATCAATATTATTAACAAGCAGTCCAGAAAGATCCTCATCTTCAAGGGTATCCAATGATGTATCCTCATTTGCAATTAAGTCACTTGTCTTAGTGGCATCTGTAGCATATCCAGTTGTCATGATAATGCCCCGATTAATTCCAATTAAGGGCTCAGCATTGTCAAATAGTCCAACAGCCTGGGCGTCACCAAAGTATTTGATATCCAGAATCTCTACGCCACTTCCCAAGAAGACATTTTGAATTAAATTGTCAGAGGAAACCGGCAATGTATTACCAGGATCAACAGTTAATTGACCGAATCCAAGCTGGACCATGCCCAACAGAATAGAAAATATATATCCGATACGTGAAACCATCACTTTTCTGATTTCTGACTTTTAGTTGATTTAAGGCAATAAAGACACAATAATCCAGCTATAAAGGTAGGATATTCAATAGATATTATAAAAAAATATAATATGACGTGTCCTGGCCTTGTCTGTCGGTCTACATCCTTCGTTTATCGATATAATATGAGCTAAAATCTATATAATAATTAGCTTTGGGTTGTAATGCTAAACGATATGGTCAATTCTATTGTTAAGCATTTGGCATGCGGCCTTTGTGTATGCCCAAAAATTGAAAAAATAGATGAAACAATTTATCAAGTTTTTATTTGCCTCTTGCCTGGGTACTATTTTTGCCTTTGGCGTAATGTTTTTTGGTCTCTTTCTATTCGGAAGTATGTTTTCCGCCAAAGACATGAGTATTCCTAGCAATTCAGTCTTACTCCTTGATTTTAGTAAAACCATTCCTGAGAAATCAGATAATGTTCAACAAGATCCTTTTGATTTTGAAGCAAGTTCTTATCCTGGCTTGCATAGGATTATGGATTTGATAGAGCATGCTCAATCCGATGATCGAGTAAAAGGAATTGTCTTTAAGCCCGGCTTTGGTCAGGCACTTGGAATGTCAGGGGCCAATGAGATTCAGGATGCTTTAGAAGCATTCAGGGATTCAACAGATAAGTTTGTTTACAGCTATGCAGATTTTTACACCAATACATCATATCTCCTGGCGTCTGCTTCTGATTCAATTTACTTGAATCCAATGGGCATGATGGAAATGCGAGGCTATGGTGCCATGATCCCATTTTTCAAAGACATGTTGGACAAGGTAGGCGTTGAAATGGAAATATTCTATGCCGGTAATTATAAGAGTGCTACGGAGCCTTTCAGACGAAACGATATGAGTCCACAGAACAGGGAGCAGGTGAGAGAATATTTGGGCGATAACTTTAGAATGTTCTTGGATCAAATCTCAACGAGTCGTGGAATTTCGAAAGAGAATCTGTTAGAGCTTATCAATGCACTCGACATGAATAATAAAGAAGAAGCATTAGCGCTTGGCTTGTTGGATGACGAGTTATACTGGCATGAGTTTGAAGATAAGTTGCGTGATGAATTAGGCTTGTCACGAGGTAAAAAGATCAGGTATGTTGATATCGATGAATACAGTTCCAAGGTGACCATTACCTCTGGCAGTTCAAAAAACCGAATTGCGGTTGTGTTTGCAGAAGGGGATGTTGTATATGACAGTGAAGAAAGGGCAGTCATCAGCGAAAAGAAATACCATAAAATATTTGACAGGTTAAGAAGAGACAGCAAGTTGAAAGCAATCGTCCTCAGGGTTAATTCTCCGGGCGGATCAGCTTTTTCGTCTGATGCAATTTGGGGCGAATTAGAAGAATTTAAAGCACAGGGCATTCCTGTAATTGCCTCCTTTGGTGACTATGCCGCTTCTGGAGGATATTATATTGCTGCGGGTGCAGATAAGATCGTATCCCACCCACAGACGCTTACCGGATCAATTGGAGTCTTCTCCATGTTACCGAATCTGACGGAATTGATGAATGATAAGCTGGGTATTCAATTTGATACTGTCAAGACAAGCCCGAATGCAATTCAGCTGACGCCTTATTATGATCTGACGGATGATGAAAGAGTGGTGCTCAATGAGTTTACCGATCAGATGTATGAGAAATTCTTGTCGCGGGTTGCTGCAGGTCGTGACACTACTATTGAAGCTATTCATGAAGTCGCTCAAGGAAGAGTTTGGACTGGCGCCAAAGCCTATGAGTTAGGCTTGGTGGATACCTTGGGAGGATTGGACCTAGCTATTGAGATAGCTGCGGACATGGCAGAACTTGATGATTATAAAATTGCATCTTACCCTAAGATTAAAAAGGATGTATGGCAAGAAATCATGAGTGAAATGATGAAGAGTCAGGATGCTGGGATTAAGTTAAATGCCTACGAAAAGCAATTGCTTGACGAGATAAAGGATTTCAGAGCCATCTTGAAGTACAGAGAACCAATGGCAAGATTGCCATTTAAGGTAAAACACTAGTCATCATCCTGATGGACATGTTTGGCTGCCTTGACGATCACGCGCAAAGATTGATCATAGGTCATGTAGTTCCAAGTCCAGTTTAGGAGAACAAAGATTCTGTTTTTAAAACCGACCAGGGACATGAGGTGTACAAACAACCACAGTAGCCAGGCGATGAATCCTGCCATTTTAAGTTTTGGTAAATCTGCGACGGCCTTGTTTCGACCGATCGTTGCCAATGAGCCATAGTCTTTATATTTAAATGGCCGCTCTTTTTGTTTTATATAGTTGTATGCCAGGTTATTGGATTGCTGCAAAGCCACTTGTGCCACTTGGGGATGCCCATTTGGAAAATCATCATTTGCCATGTAAGCAATGTCACCAATTGCAAATATATCCTCGAATCCTTCTACTTGATTCAATTGATTGACTCTAATCCGACCTCCACTGGCAAAGACATTGTCCGGTAGGCCATCTATTTTATTACCAGTAATTCCAGCCGCCCAAATCACTTTATGCGCCCTGATCCTATCCCCATCTTTGGTTGAAACAAAGGTGCCATCGTAATCTGTTACGCGCTTATTCAATTCGATTTTAACTCCAAGTTTTTCTAGAAATTTATGCGCTTTACTACTGGCTTTCTCAGACATACCCATCAGGATTCTTGGTCCTCCGTGAATAAGATGTATATCGACTTCCTTTTCATTGAGTTCAGGATAATCTTTAGGTATGATGTAACGCTTCATTTCTGCCAATGCACCAGCCAGTTCAACGCCAGTGGCGCCTCCGCCTACAATGACGATATCGATAAACCCCTGCCTTAACTCGTAATCAGGCGTCATGAGTGCATGCTCCAAGTCGTCAAGAATAGCGTTTCTTAGAGTGAGAGATTCTGGTAATGATTTCAACCCAAGGGTTAAGTTTTCAAAATTCTTATTACCAAAGAAATTTGTCGTGGCACCGCATGCAATGATTAGTTGATCAAAGTAAATTGTACCCAGTGATGTTTCTACTTTTTTACCTTCAGAATTAACTGATTGAACTTCAGCAATTCTGATGTGTACATTTTTATTTCTTTGAAATGCCTTGCGCAGGGGATAGATTATAGAACTGGGTTCAAGTCCAGCCATTGCAACCTGGTAGAGGAGGGGTTGAAACTGGTGATAATTGTATTTATCAATCAAAACGATTTGAAAATTTCGTTTTGCTAGTTTTTTGGCCAGATTGAATCCGGCGAATCCAGCACCAATTATTACAATGCGTTGATGTTCGCTGTCGGGTATGTTAAGCATTCTTCGAATTAAAGTATAAATTTATACTCTTTCGTTCATTAATTCCTCCCTTAGTTATGACTGAAATTATCCCTTTATTTCCGCTTAAACTTGTATGTTTCCCTGGCGAGACCCTGAATCTTCATATTTTCGAAGAACGCTATAAGACTTTGATTCAAGATGTACAAAGGGATCAGAAGAATTTTGGTATTCCTCCAGTGCAAAACGATGCGCTTTATCCATTAGGGGCAGAGATTGAATTGATGTCCATTGCTCATACTTA
>JABDJE010000029.1 GCA_013002625.1 Saprospiraceae bacterium
GCTCAGAGATCCAAGATGGTAAAGAAATTGAAGGTCTGAGCCCTGGTGCTTACGAAGTATATATTCAGGATTCCAACGGCTGTTCTTCTGAAGTTCAAAACATTCAAATCGGTGAACCAGATCCCATAAGCGTAAGTTTGGGCAATGATCAACAACTTAATTTTGAAGACGCATTCACCATAGAAGCCTTGATTAATATTCTCATATCAGATGTTGGTGATATCACATGGTCTGACCTCAATGGTATCTTGGGTGTGGAAGATTTGGTTTACTCTTCAATCGCAACCGAGGACAATACCATAGCCGTTGAAATTGAAGACATCAATGGATGTATTGCAATTGATGAAATCAATATCAGAGTTGAGGAACAAGATGTTGAAATTTATATCTCAAATATTTTCAGTCCGTTCAGTCAAGACCGCAATGCTTCATTTACCATTCAGAATACGGCTTCTATCGAACGCATAAATGCTGTCTACATCTATGACCGTTGGGGCAATTTGGTTTATACTCAGGAAAATGTAATACCGGAAGAATCATTCGAAGTTTGGAATGGCAATTTTGGTGACGCCCCAGCTGAACAAGGTGTGTATGTGTACCTTATCGAACTCATGCATGAGAATGGTAATGAAGCCATATTAGTTGGTGATGTAACTTTGGTACGATAGAAGGTTACTATTAAAATATATTCTTTCTTATCTTAAAAAAATAATTCTCAGACCGTAACCTTTCTATTTTTTTTACGCTATTCATAGTGTAATGCAAATTGATCAATCATAAGATGATGACGGATTCTGAACTTATGGCCAAAGTAAAGCAAGGAGAACTCCGTTTTATGTCGGATATCTTCAACCGTCATCACGTGTCGATATACAACTATTTCAAAAAAATGACTGGGCGACCCAGTCTGAGTGAAGATCTCACGCAAACAGTTTTTGAAAAAGTCATCAGATCAAAACATGCTTACAATGAGCAATCAGCATTTAAGGCCTGGTTGTTTAAAATGGCTAAGAATAGTCTTATGGATCATTATCGGTCAAATAAAAAAATGCAGATCACGTATGATAAGATTCCTGAACAAGTCAGCTTTTACGATGACGATTCGGAAAAGCTTGATCCAGATCTGAAAGCAAAGGTGCATAATGCACTGAAGAGAATTAAACATGAACACAAAGAAATTCTAATTCTAACCCGCTTTGAGAACTTGCAATATGCCGAAGCCGCTGCAGTTGTTGGAATCTCCGAAAACGCTGTAAAAGCGCGCGTATTCAGAGCCATTAAAAGTTTTAAAGAAGCTTATTATAATTCTTAAAATGGAAAGAGAAGAAAAAATAATTGCCTACTTATTAAATGAGTTGAACACAGAGGAACGTGCTGATTTTGAATCAGCGATGCACGCAGACCCTGAACTGAAACAAGCATTTTTGTCATACCAGACTTCGCTAAGCTCTCTGGACAAACTTGCTGCTGAGACACCTTCGATCGAGCTAAAAAGGAAATTTGAATCCTTCCTCAAAAATGAAATTGCTAAACCGCAGGCGCATCAAAATAACTTAAGAATCCTATCACCCTTAAAATGGATGGGCGTCGCAGCAAGCATCTTATTGGCCGGCTTTTTTCTCAATCAGTTTATCCAGGATGCCCCGACGAATTCTGATTTCAACACAATTAATCCGGAATGGATTCAAACAGTTTCTACTGGAAAAACAAGTGAACGCATCCAGGCTATACATGAGATTACTGATAAAAATGATCTGGATCCAACGATACTCAAGGCCATTGAGGAGGTTATGTATAATGACCAAAGTTCCAATGTCCGTCTTGCAGCGGTTGAATCTCTGGGTCAGTATGTACACCAAAGTGAGGTCCAGCTGATGTTGATCGAAGCACTACAAAAGATAGAGACACCCATTATAAAAATTGAAATAATTAACACCCTGACTCAAAACAAGGATGATAAAGCGAAAGATACTTTCGAAGCTATGTTGGCAAAGAATGACTTGAATGATGCAGTCCGCAATGAACTGCATACCAATATTAGAAAACTTGAAAACATTTATTAAACCTAACCATAGATCTATACAGGTACTTAATCACATTTAAAATTTAACCCAATGAAAAATCTTATTCTTTACATATGTCTCCTGGGATTTATTCAGATGCAAGCACAGGAATCCTATACGATCGATGGTGCATCAGGCGAACTGTATATCCATGAAATCAACAAGGTTACCTTAGTGGGTTCCAACGAATCCAAACTTACTGTTGAAGTGGATGGTAAGCTTTATGAAACACCCGAAAAATCGAAAGGGCTCAAACTGATTAATCCTGCAGGATACAGCGATAACACTGGTATAGGCTTGCACGTAAGCAAAGACGGTAACAGTTACAGCTTTCGAAGGATATCAAATAAAAAAGGTAACCGCTACATATTCCATGTGCCTAAAGGGTATCATGTACATTATGAATCTTCAAGTTATAATGCGGGCACATTGCATATCAACGATGTAGAAGCGGAACTTGATGTGTCTGCCAACTACAACCGTGTAGAGTTATCTGGGGTAACAGGCCCCATGGCCATCCACTCCGTCTATGGCGGTATCGAAGCCAAATTTTCTTCAGTCTCTCAGGAGGGCCCAATATCCTTGTACTCCGTGTACAGTGATGTTGATGTGAGCGTTCCTGCCAACACAAAAGCCAACTTTAATTTGAAGGTGAGTTATGGCGATGTATTCTCGGACATTGATCTATCCTACCCACAATCTGAAGATGGATTCAAGCATTTAAATGCAAAGAAATTCACTGGCCTTATGAATGGCGGAGGCGTGGATTTCACCCTTAAATCAGGCTACAATAATGTTTATCTCAGAAAACAGTAAAATCACAGCTATGAAATATATCCTCACTTGTTTGATTGCCTGTTTATGTATTTCAATACAGGCACAAGAAAATACTACGAACTATGTTCTGAAAAATAGCGATCTGAAAATAAAATCCGATTATGCCAGCATTCTAATTGAATCCAGCAAAACTGATCAACTTGAGTTGGTAACCAATGCGACTTTAAATGGGGTTCAAATGGCTGACCTGCTCGATGTGGATTGGGATTCTAATTCCCAAACACTTCTGATCAGCGCAAACTTTAAAAAAGTCAAAAAAATGTCAAAGGCTGAGCTCGACAAATTAATGGAGGAAGCAGATTGTGAAGAGATAAAATCTTCATGGAAGAAGAATGGAAATGCATGGGGGAATTATAATTTCAATACGGAGGTTGTTGTCAGAGTGCCGAAACAAGTAAGCAGTCTGAATATCAATTCAACCTATGGAAGTATTGATGTTAACCACAAAGCTCAAACCCTGCATTTGTTTAGCACCTATGGCTCGGTAGAAGTTCAACCCAACACAGGATGTAACAACTGTGATCTTGAATCCACTTATGGCTCTGTCTCATTGAATGCAAACTCAAAAGCCAACTCAGATATTACCCTTCAAAGCAACTATGGAGATATTTATACAGATATTGATTTTGACATTAATAAAGAGAAAAGTGAAAATGAAATGTTCCATTCGGTTATTGTAGGTACACTGAATAAAGGTGGTCAACAGAAAATACATTTGAGATCGGATTACAGCAATGTTTATTTGCGCGGAAACTAATTTTGAATAAAAAAGTTGGTAATACTAAGGGCCAAAACCTTGTTTTGGTCTTTTTTTATGTATTGATAATTTAACTGATTAGGGTCTATACCTACTTCAAAATGTTTAATTCAGGCATTAATTGATACATAATGTCCTTTTATTCCATTTTTGGCGCAATCTATGCAGTAAGAAGGTTTGGGTTTAATGAAATAAAATTTGAGAATGAAAACATTACTTCTACTGGCAAGCTGCCTGATAAGCTTTCAATTTATTGGAGCTCAAAATGATGCGACCATAAGCGCATATGATGACGAGGATATAGAATTTTTATTTAATTCGGTTGGTTTGGAAGTTTTTAAATTTCCATTTACCTCTGAATCAAATGAAAGCCTAAATATTATTATTCAAGAATATAAAAATGGCAAGAAGGTTCAGGAGATTGATCTATATCAACAGTTTCTCCCGATGTTCAAGGTTTTGAATCAACCGGCCAAGGACTTTTTCAAACCTTTGGATGGCACCAATCCATCATGGGTGAAGTTTTATATAGACACAAACAAGAATGAACTGGTCTCAACGGTCAGAACAGGTAAAATAGAAAAGAAGTATACATTTGATATATCAGGATTAAAGTTCAGCCAAAGCAGATCTTTCGATTATGTTAAAACTGAGATTGACGAACGTATGCCTCTATTTACCTTCTATGGAATAAACGATGGAAAATTACTGGTATTTCCAGGTAATGCGAAAGTTAAAGATGTATTGCCATTGTACAGCCATGTGATTGTTTTCTATGCAGAACCATTTATGATTTTCTAGTTTCCAATTAAAGCCTCACAGTAAAAAAAAAAATTGTTTTTCTTACTACCTTCAAAGGGCAAAATTTATGCTTATGCTCTACGAAGCTGCTATTGAAATACAAAAACACTTCGCCTTCATTTCAGCCCTATTATGTGGCTTTTCAATTACCTTTTTAATTGGATTATTACAACTAAAAAAAGTCGAAGTCAAACGCACTTTAAGGTGGTGTCTTATCTCTACAACTTCGGCGAGTTTTGCTTTATTGATATCGACTTTTGCAAGCCTGGGTGGCGCCATTTGGTTGAGTGAGCGTCCTCAATTGGTTACAGCGCAAACAGCCATAAAATCCCCAGAACTCAGCGGCGCTTATTCATGGGGGTTGATCAGCTTATATATTGGATTATTTGCACTTATACTTACCATTGGATTAAGCGGTAGACTTCATTCAAAGTTTGTTGGTAGAATGACGATGAGTATTGCTCTAATAAGTTTTATTTTAATCTTATTCTTTTGGCTTTTTGTAGTTAGAATCGATTAATGGTATGAAACACGAATGGAAGAAAAAAGACAAAAATCTATACCTCCCTCCTACCCGACCGGTTTTTATAGATGTCCCAGAGCTTCAGTTTATTACAATAAAAGGTGAAGGCAATCCTGGTGGTGATCTTTTTGCAGAACATGTTGCATCCTTATATGCTATGGCCTATGGCATCAAAATGAGTCCTAAAAAAGGAATTGAGTTAGCAGGTTATATTGATTATACCGTCTACCCATTGGAAGGCATTTGGGATCTTAACGATGAAGCCAAACTTACCTATGAAGGTAGCTTTAATAAGGATGACTTGATTTACACATTAATGATTCGTCAACCTCATTTTGTTACTCAAGACTATTTTTCAACAATACAGCAAATGGTTATGGTAAAAAAGAAAGAACTCCCGATTTCTGATATTACATTTGAAAAGATCAAAGACGGGCCTTCCATTCAAATGTTACATATTGGAAGTTATGATACCGAGCCTGAAAGTTTTGAAAAAATGGAAGCATTTACAAAAAGTGAAGGATTGAAACGTATATCCAAAACACATAGGGAAATATATCTGTCTGATGCCAGAAGAGTAAGTCCTGAAAAGCTAAAAACGGTATTACGGTTTAAAGTAGAGTCAGAGTAATTACCTTTATCGAAGAAAAGAAAAATCTTGTTTAAAAGAAATTCATTTATTGTTAAAAATGCTTTGACCTACCTTCTGCTCTATCTTTTGAGCATTGGGCTCATCAGTATTTTTCTTTTGAGATATAGCAGTAAAGAAATCCTATCAGCGGCGGACAAAAAATTGGAACATTCCCATGATTTAATTGATCTACAGTTTTCGAAATACCTTGATGAACTTCAAGCAGATATTGATCACCTTACAAGTAGTCCTCTGATATTTGAACTATTGGGAAACCCAGATCAGGGATCAATAAAATTTCTCGAGCAAGATTATCTCAGTTTGATAGACTCTAAAATCGACTACGCTCAGATCAGGTTTATAAATTCTAATGGAAATGAAGTTGTAAGGGTTGACAGAACCTCAAAAGGCACCATGGTGGTTCAAAAGAGTCAGCTTCAAAACAAGTCCAATCGTGATTATTTCAAACAAGCCATTCAATACAAAGAAAATGAGATTTATTTGTCCAACATTGACCTTAATAAGGAGTTTGGACAAATCTCTTATCCGCTTACGCCCACGCTCAGAATTGCATCTCCAGTTGTCTACAAAGGTGAAACCAAGGGAATCATTGTTATCAATGCACTTTTATCTGTACTATTTCAGGATTTAAAGAGTACAGCTGGCAATAACACAGATATATCAATAATAAATTCTGACGGTTATTATGTCTTGCATAAGGATAGTACCAAAGCATTTGAATTTGAATTTGACAAGGAGAGTTCCTATTACAATGAGTATCGCGTACCGCCTAATAAATTGGCTGCTAATTTCTCTGAAGTATTTAAAGATCAGGATGAAATAGCCTTGATAAGACCCTATTCTTTAATCGGCAAGGAATACGTTTTGTACATACTACTTTCCTCCGAGTCTTCAACAATTCTAGGTTCCTATTTCAAGTGGCGCAACACCAGCTTTGTGGTAATTGCAAGCCTTACATTATTGTTTCTGGTGTTGGCTTTGTTAATATTAAGAAACCAGGCCAGTGCGTTAACCGATATTACACAAAAAATCATACGTTTCAAGGAAGGTAAATCCTTATCAGATCTTCCAACTCAGCGCAAGGATGAAATTGGAGAGCTTTCCCGGCAATTCTCCAAAATGGCCAGTACAGTCCATGAGAATTTTCAATTGCTTGAAAATGAAAAAAACCGAGCAGAAAATGCCGTTAAGGATAAAGAAGAATTCATTGAAAATATGAGTCATGAAATTCGCAATCCACTACAATCTATTCTTGGCTTGACTGAACTCCTACTATCCAATGCGCCCCAAAAACATCAAATCCAATTACTCAACAGCCTTAGACTGAACACTAAGAACCTGACAAGTCTGGTCAGTGATATCCTGGACTACAAATTACTCCTTCGCAAAGAAATAACTATAAAAAGGTCCTGGGTTAACTTAAATGCATTTATCGAAGATTTGGTACGAAGTCACAGTTATCATGCCTCACTCGAAAAAATAAAGATTGAAAAAAAGATAAGTCCATCCTTACTGAATAAAGAAGGCCATACTGATATTGACAGGCTGAGTCAAATCCTGAACAACCTGATAATTAATGCTATAAAATATACAGAAGAAGGTGGCTCTATTCAGATTGCCTTAAATGAGCAACCAAACAATAATCTTGAATTCAAAGTTACCGATTCAGGCATAGGAATTAGCAATGACTTAATTGATGCTATTCGCCAACGCTATTATTCATCTTCTGAAAAGAATACATACAGTAAAAGTTTTGGCCTTGGCTTAACCATCATCACCGAGTTGTTGGAATGCTTTGACAGTCAGCTTGAGATTGATTCAGTTCACGGAAAAGGCTCTACCTTCTATTTTACCCTGGAAATGGACATCCGAGAAGTTCAAAAAAATAAAAGAAATGAAGCTGCTGAGAAAAATGAGTTGATGTTGGACAAAATAATCGTTATCGACGATGACAAGGAAATTCTAAACCTGATCCAACATCTACTTAAAGACAGGTGTAGAGATATTCACTCGTTTTCACACCCTGGTAAAGTAGATTGGAAGCACCCACTATTTATCAACGCACCTATAGTAATTGCTGATAACAGATACCCTGACACCACATTAATTGATTTTTTACGAGCACATAATGGAAAGCCATTCAAACAAAAAAGGCTTGTTTTGATCTCTGGAACAAAAGTAAATCCTGAATTGTATAATGATTTATGTGATCGCTTTTATTTTTTGCAAAAACCATTTACAAAAGCATCATTGTATAAAGCATTATCTGCCATCAGCTCCAGTGACAATAAATTTGAACTGGACATAGGATCAATCAAAAAGGATTATGATTATCAAGAAGATAAAATCTTCAATGCTCTTTCTATTCTTACATCGGAATTCGACGTTATGAATAAGGCGCTTCATCTGGCTATCCTCGATGAAGATCTAAATGCTATTTCCGAAATTCGCCATAAGATGGTAACCACCGTAAGGCGATTGAAATTGAATGCCTTTGAGCAAAATCTGAATGAAATCGAAAAAAATATTCTGCTAATAGGTAAAGCTGCGACCGCTGAAAGTATCAAAGCTCAAATAGATCAATATATCAAGGAGCTTAACAGAATTATTGAAGGTTTTTCAGCATAGTTTTTAGCACGTCTTTATACTTCATTCCTACAGGTATCATCTTGCCATTTATATTTACTTCTTCTGTTGTAAAGTAATCCATCTTTTGGGTATTGATTATGTAAGACCTGTGTATCCTTTTAAAGTTATCTGGAAGCTGCAGCTCCAGAGCTTTAAGATTTTGCAAAGACAAGATTTGTTTTTGAGACAATTCCCACACTACATAATTAGACTCGGATTTGATATAAAATACATCTTCTAGACTCACCTTTACCCACTTGTTCCCATCTTTTACAAAAGTGACACCTTTTTCCTCCCCTTCAGCAGGCGTAGATTGGATTGTAGTTTTAAACCTTTCTATGGCCTTGTAGAATCTTTCAAATGAAATGGGTTTAAGCAAATAATCAATAACAGCAGGATAATCATAGGACTCTATTGCAAACTCAGTATTGGAAGTTATCATAATGACTTTGCTTGAGTCTTGCTTTAAGTCGAGCAACATTTTACCATTGATGTCAGGCATGTTATAGTCTAAAAAAATGAGATCAAAATTTTCACTTGAAATCAATTTTAGACCATCAATTGGATTATTACAAGCAATACAAAATTCTATCGATTCGACTTTGGTACAAAAATGTTGTATTAAATCAGAGATCGTTTTATCGTCATCGATGACAAGACACTTAATAGCTTGATGGTTCATTTTATTTATCCATTAAAACAGCGTGATTACATAGTAAAACATCCTATTCACATAAATATGAGTTAATAATAATATCAAAAAAATAACTTCACTCGCAATTTAGAACGAAATTATAAATCAACCCATGATGAAAGCGCTTGATAAATTTAAGTTACTGTCAATTAGCATAGGAGTCATATTTTTCTATTTCGGATTCATTAAATTCTTTCCTTCCATGAGTCCTGCAGAAGATATTGGAACTACTACGGTAAGTCAATTATGTCTGGGCTTCTTTCCAGACGGTTTTTGCATAATTGCCTTGGCTTCATTGGAAGTTTTTATCGGATTGAGTCTTATCACGCGTAAATTTTACAAGGCAGGAATTGTATTAGCAATTGGTCATCTGATCATGACCTTCTCGCCTATGATATTATTCCCGAATTTGACCTTTAACGATTCTCTCTTTTCTCCTAGTCTACTTGGACAGTATATATTCAAAAACATCATATTAATCATGGCTCTGATTGTGCTGTATCCATCCAAGGGGCAAAGACAAACCATTTAAAATAGTAAACAAATTGATTTTTTTAAGCAGTGCAATTTTGTACTGCTTTTCTTTTTGCATAATTATTCCATCATTCACATAGAATATCATGGTGTTCACATAAATCAAATCTTAAACACACAGAGCACAATTATCTTCGGCAATCTAAATTTTAAAAATATCTATGAAACAAATAATCTTCATTTTCATCGCACTCGGAATGCTAACATCATCACAGCTTCAAGGCCAATCTGATTCGGACTACCCTACTGGTGCCGAAAACATGGCCTACAAATGGGGTAAATTATCACTAGACGCAACAGCATACGATACTGATCGCTTTAAGCCCAGACCTACGATCACTTCAAGATATCTGGGCTTGATATGGGTTTCAGTTTTTGATGCATGGAGCAGATACGATAAAAAAGCTATTCCTGTGTATTTGAAAGAAGCAAGAAGGCCAGGGTCAGAACACACATTGGCAAATAAACAAAAAGCGATTAGCTATGCAGCTTACCGAACTATGTGTAATTATTATTATACAGACTCGCTCATCTTTAGAGATTTTATGATTGAACTTGGCTACGACCCAGACAACTGGTCATTGGATCCAACTACGCCCGAAGGTATTGGTAACCTCGCAGCCAAAACTATTATTGAAGCCAGAATTGGTGATGGGTCAAATATGTATGGTGAAGAATCAAGGGAAAACAATGAACCCTATCACGACTACACCAACTATCAACCTGTAAATTCTGTAGATGAAAATAAAGATCTCAACAAATGGCAACCTAAATACTTTTCTGATGGCAAGGGTGGAAAATATGCTCCTTCATGCCTTACACCGTTTTGGGATAAAGTACAACCCGTTGCCCTAAAATCAGGAGACCAGTTTCGACC
>JABDJE010000096.1 GCA_013002625.1 Saprospiraceae bacterium
GCCTTTAGGCGCTTGGCAAATGACCTTACCAATCTCATTCCAAGCTTTTCATTTGAGACGTCGCTAGGGTCAAATCCTACTCCATTATCATCAACTTCTAAGAACAAGCCATCATTGCGTTCCTTCAGTATAATTCTTATAATTGGGGAGGCGGTATCTTTAAAGGCATACTTTAGCGTATTAGTGATTAATTCATTGATTATCAATCCAATGGGAACAACGGTATCAACGTCTAGTTTAAGGTCTTCAACATCTGTCACCAATTCAACATGTTGTTCATCGGTCTGATAATTTAAAATGAGCTCTTTAGACATTTGTTTGATATAAGACGGCATATGAATACCAGTTAAATTACCATCTTGATATAGGTTTTGATGAATTAATGCCATGGACATCACCCTGTTTTGACCTGCATTCAACACACGTTGGGTAATTTCGTCATCGACATTGCGAGATTGTAGTTTTAGGAGACTCGATATAACTTGAAGGTTGTTTTTTACCCGATGATGAATCTCTTTCAATAATATTTCTTTTTGTTCGAGTGCCTCTTCTAACAAGACTTTTTTCTGAGTTAAGTCGTTGTTGAGTAATTTTATTTTAGAGCGGGATAGAAATATTAAATAACTGAATAGAGCAAGTAAAATTGCTATACCACTCAGGAACAGTATGTTCTTTTTCGATCTATCAAGTCTGAGGGCTTGAAGTTCATTAGTGGTATTCAATAAAGTGATCTCTTGTTCTTTTGCAATTTTTTCCTTCTCAAATTCGTAAGAGGTTTCTTTGATGGTTAATTCCCGTACCTTTTCTTCGTTTAATAATGAATCCTGAAGATCATAAGCTTTAGAGAGATACTTTAAAGCAGTTTTCGGTGATGTATTCTTGAGAAGTTCATGTAATGCCTTATTTGCTTCTTGCTGAAG
The DNA here is from genome assembly GCA_013002625.1 of Saprospiraceae bacterium. Lineage (GTDB taxonomy): Bacteria > Bacteroidota > Bacteroidia > Chitinophagales > Saprospiraceae > RFSX01. Next base: position 921 of record JABDJE010000096.1, read on the forward strand.
TTGCAAGTTATTTACTTCCTGAGCCATCATAAGTCCAGACTCCAAATGCTTCTTTGCATTACTATATTGACCGACTTGTTTTTCAGCAATCCCTAATTTTATAAGAGCATCGGCTTCGGTTTGAGGATCTAGACTTTCTTTGGCAAAACGTGCTGCAATCATGTGATTTTTGATTGCCAAATTATATTCACCTTTTTTAAAATAAATGATACCAAAGTTGTTATAACTTGAAGCCATTCGTCCGTAATCATTTACTTCTTCTTTAATATTTAGAGATTTTTGGTGGTAAACCATCGCAGAGTCCAATAGACCTTCATCTTGAAATGAACTTCCGATATTGTTAAGTGTAGATGCCATCTGTTCTTTGGAATTAATGGTTTTTGCAACTTCATATGAGCGCATATAATACGCTCTTGCCTCCCTATAGTCTTTCTGCTGATGTATAATCATTCCAAGATTATTGAGTACGATAGATTCACCTTGTTTATGACCTTGGGATTCAAGCCCCTTGTATGCTTTTTGATAATGGTCTAAAGCAGCAGTATAGTTTCCAAGATCGAAATAATACAAACCCAGGTCATTATCTATGATAGCCAACCCAAGTGTGTCATTGATACTTTCGTATCTTTCTCGCGCTCGGAGTCTATATTGATGTGCTTCTTCATCTTTGCTCAAGAGTCTCATTACACTGGATAGATTACTTAGCACTTTGCCATATAGACTTGCTTCTTGTATAGAGTCTGTTAGCTCAAGTGTCTGCAACGAGTAATGAATCATAGAGTCCCACTTTGATAATGCGTAGTATGAAATTGAACGCAACTGAAGCACGTGGTTAAATCTGAAACTGTCTGCTTGGATTGAAATAGATTCAGAAGTGTCCAATACGGAAAGGCTTACGCTTGGGTTTACGAAGTAATTATTCTTAACGTAGGTATTAAGAAAATTGACTTTTGCACTATCCTGTTGAATTGTGTTTAGCGCCGTAAGTATGCTGTCTGGAATTTGGCTTGGTTGCTGTCCAGATGTTTTATGAAGTATTAAGAGAGAAGATAAGAATATGAGAATTAATAATTTCGGCATCGTGGATGAATTAGTACTAATCTAATATAGAACTAAAAGTACTTTTTATCGATACCAGAATCGTGATTACTTATGGACAGGATTTTTAATCTAATAGTTTAAAAAAGTATAGGGGCAATTGCTTGCCCCTATAACACCCCTAACACTATTGAAATCAATTAATGATTAAAACAGCTTTATTTTTCTAATGGTTATCTATAATTCACGGCTAGACTAAAGCCTAAGCTACATGCCTGCGATTTCTTCAATGATTTCGATGATAATAGTTACTACATCCATAATTTTAAATTTTGTTGGTTAATTATATTAATGCATAGTTAAGCTAGAATCACCTGAGTCTTTCTATCAATTATTCAATAATTTATGATCAATAAAATTTATAGATAAAAATATTACCTTTGTATACTATTGAAAAAGAACTAATTACACTTGTGTATGTTGAACGATTTAGTATATATTTATGATGATAGATTGCAGTGTAAAGAGAATTTATTCTTTTTGGAACAGCTGAATGGAAATGAAAAAAAGTTGTATTCCTTTGCTCTTGGCCAAAAATCGGATCGATTCTCAGCGTCCAAAATATACGGCAAATCACCGTCCCACCAAACATACCAATCCCTTAAAAAAGGTCTAATTGACAAGCTATTGTCATCTATTTTGTTAACAAACAGGGGTTATACAATTCAAAGGGAAAGATCAAAAATCTATAGACGTGTAATGGCTGTTCAAATTTTGGATTTATTCGGTATGCGCCCTTTGATGAAAACACTGGGGAAAAAGGTGTTGACAAAATGCCTTAGTCACCATATGTATTATGAAGCTGCTGGTATCGCGAGACTTCTTTTCATGCACCTGACAATATTTGAGAAGAATCTGGAAAGAGGGGAACAGTATTTTGATATAGCCAATAAGTCCTGGGAGGTTTACTATAAGGAGATGGAGATTCAAATGGACTATAGTAAAATTCTATACTTCTTCCAGGGAAGAAATTTCACCAAGTTATCTAAGGAATATGGTATGACGGCTGCTAAATATGCGTCAAAATTAGAGTATTGGAATAGTAGCCGGATCTATTCATTTTATTATTTGATAAAATATTCTCAAGCTTATGCTGAAAATGACCTTTTGACCTGTGTAGATATTTGTAAGAAGGCCATCGACTATTTCGATAATCTTGGTTTTAACTATGATATTTCAAAAGCCAACTTCGTATTTCAACTGGTAAACTGTTATCTGGAACTTTCCGAGTTCGCAAAAGCGGATTTAATTATTAAAACATTTGTAGAACAGACGCCGGATAAATCGCCGCAATATTATCGATTCCAAGAACTTAGGTTTAGGATCAATTTATACATGGGTGATATTGAAAAAGCCAATTCTTCATTTAATTATCTAAAGAAGAATATTCGTAAAATGGAGAATACCTTTACGAAAGATCGGCTGTTGATTTATGAATTGTATCTGGATATCTTGAATAATAAGAAGAGTAACCTGCGTCGCCTGAAGTATAATATGAATAAAATTCAGCAAGATAAAAAAGGTACGCATATACCATTTATGTTAGGCGTTGCAATCCAGAATTATATGCATGACATCGATAAATTCATCGATAGTTATGAGGCGCTTGTCCAATACTCTTACAGGTATCTATCTGGCGATGAATATGAAAGGACACGGCATTTTATTAAAATACTTGGTAGCCTTCTGGATGGCAATATAGACACCAATATACAATTAGGTGGTGAGAAGCAACAACTTTCAAGGACTTCATTAGAAATGATACAATATGAATCGCTTCTTACATTACTTCACGCGACGCCACATGCCAGTTCTACAGTTTGACAAATGTCTTTGATATCCATTTTTCATCCAGACGTAGCATAAGGGTGTACAAGCCCTGAGGCAAAGAAGATGCTTCTATTTGGAAGGTGCTTTGTGGATTTAATCCCCTACTTCGTAATACGGTTTGTCCCAGCGGGTCAACTACATAGAAGTCGTATATCCTGTTCTTGTCTCCGGAAATAGTAAGGCTCCCTTGCGTTGGATTCGGGAATAAATGGATATCTCCGGGTAAGATGTCTATTTCTTGCGTATGGGTAGTCGTATCAAGCTGGATGTTAAATTGATAAATATTTGACATGCATTCTTCAAAATAAGGTCTTGCTTTTAAGTTGTAGAGATAGTAATAAAATCCGTTTCCGAAACCACTGCTGTTAATACGAAGCAAATTATTTACATAAAAAGGATATGCTACCGGTGTGCTTGAATGCGAAACAAGCCTGGGGCCAAAGTATCCAAATGAAATTGTATTTATATCCCGGTCAGTTGTCAGACTATACGTACCTTCCATTAAGGATTGGTTTAAGGTGACTTGATTTACCCCAACAGATAGATTGATATCGTATCGGTGCAAAGTATCACTTCCCTGCATTATCATAAATCGACGAAGACCTGCAGAATCTGTCTCAACCTCAAATGATTCCAAAACTGTCGGTTGAAGAATGTCAAATAGCATTGTTGGATTTATATTTTCCGGGCTGTATTCTGGCGTAATTTGCGATAGTAATTCCCCTCCAATAGAACTTGGAATCTGCCTGTTTGCAAATACCTGAAAATACACCTGAGTATCCGAATCAAGTTGCGTGAGCAACAGCTCGTTTTCATTTGTTATCACATTATTTCCCATAGCATCACTGTACCATAGCATGCTATCTGCTTCAACATAAAGATTTATATCATCTACCTCTTCAAGGACAATCAGACTATCTCTGTAGTCAAATGTAGTGTACTCTACTGATAACTTATCAGACACCAATGTGTCACATTCATTTGCATTTATAAAAAAATATTCTCCTGCTGAATTCACAATGTATCCGATGGAATCTGAGCCATCCTGCCAGGATATGGGTGTATCGATGTTGGCTTCAAGGGAAAGCAGATCTCCCTCGCACAGTTGCACCAAACCAGAATAATTTATAACCGGCATACTGAGTTCTGGAATACGTGTTATAAAATATGTGCCGGATGAATTATAGCAAATAGTATCAGAAGATTGTGCTGAGAAAATACCTTCTGAATCAAGTTCGACCATATTTCCTGTTTCTCCATTACTGAAGATTAAGGTTTTCGGAAATGTCGTACTTACTTCAATCGCATCATCTTCACATGACAGTTCCAGTTTGGAAATATCCAATTCAACAACCACTTCAATGCACGCTCCTTCTATTGCCGTATAATGTGTATTAGGCTGCAAGTCGGTATACCTGTCTACCCCACCGCTCGGCCATGAAATGATACATGAGTCAATCGAGTTATGATCAGCCAGTCCAAAATGCATGGTTAAAGAATTGGTGATGCCATACGCTGTTCCAGAATTCAACCATTTCACCTGTCTGCCCCACGG
>JABDJE010000109.1 GCA_013002625.1 Saprospiraceae bacterium
ATATAATAGTGATTTGACTGACCTGGACCCAATTGGGACTGGTAAGCTGTACATATTATATATCCATAAATCAACATTTCTGAAATCAAGATTTCAGAAATAAAACCAAAAACTCGATGTATGAAATTATTTCATGATTTGTTACAGACCACTGTCCAGAAGTTTACTGAGATAGTGGATTTTGCTATTTCACCTTATGTGAAGTTGCTGTTGAAAAAGCAAAATGTGACGAAAACCAATAACCGACAAATGTTTTTAGAAAAATTAAAAACACATAACGTGGCTATGGCGGTCCTGATGGGGTTAATGTTTATATCAATAGACATTTCTGCACAATTGGAACCGAATACCGGAGCCAGTAGTTACTGTGTATGCAATGACGATCAATCCAGTAATGGTGCTGGTGATGGTACATTCAATGAGACATTGGTGTTTACAGGACCTTGTGGCCTGGACGTATTTACCGGATCAGGTTCGCAACCTCCGGCATTGGCAAGTCTTCCTTTTACCGCATCAGCGCCTGATCCGATGTCAGGTTTATGTGATTACAGCATAAGCTTTAATCACACAGACGATATCGGATACGATGTTTTTGTAACAGACGGTATGAATAATCCTTATACTGGAAGCGGGACAGCTGTTCCGATCAATGTCGTAAATGTTTGCGCATATCCGGAAATTACAGAACCTCTGTTGGGTCCCTTCTGTGAAAGTGAACCGGCAACAACAGATTTAGATTTACTGGTTTCAGAATTGAATGGATTTTCGGGGATGGTTGATGTTGAAGTCAATGGTGCATCTTCAAATGCGTTTGACCCTTCAAACCTAGGGCCAGGTTCGCACACCATTTTATGGAATTTCACGGGATCCGGTACAGGATCTGGAACAGGGTCTTCTGGAGGTACGGTTATGATGCCGGCAAATCCGGGATGTAACACTTCTTACAGTTTGTCTGTAGATGTCTTTGATGATCCAAGTTTGGTTGTTTCTGCCTGCTTCTGCGATTTTGATCCGGGAACAGGAGACCTGAGCAGTCAGGTAACAATCAGTGTAAGTGGTGGAACAGGTCCATTTACTTTATCAACAAATAATGGAACTTTAAGCACGACATCAATAATGGCTGGAGAAATTGCAAGCCTTTATCTTGGGCCAATGGGTGGTGCCTATACATTGGATGTTGTTGATGATAATGGATGTTCAGATAGTGTGAGCAGCATATGTGGATCATGTGATTTCAGTATTTCTATTACTGACCCTTGTGTTTGTAACAATGATCAAAGCTCCAATGGAGCAGGTGATGGTACGTTTGGTGAAGTAGTGGATATAACTGGACCGACAGGATTATCCCTTTTGGTTGGAGCGGGTTCAACGGGTATGCAAGGCATACCGGTAGGAAGCGCCATACCTGAAGTGAGTCCAGGCGTCTATCAATTAAGTTTTAACCATCAGGATTTGGTAGGATATTTACTGAATGTTGAAGTGGATGCAGGCGGAATGATAATTCCGTTGCTGGATCCAATGGGCGATCAAATTAGTATAAGCAATCAATGTCAATACCCTGTTATCACAGAGCCAGATGTTGATATGACTGAACTTTGTTTCAATGGTGATCCAATTCAATTTACTGGCGACGAAGTTATGGAGCTAAATGGCTTTGATGGCTTCGTACAGGTATATGTAGGTGGGATTACAACAGGAGATTTAATTACTGAGTTTGATCCTGCATTGTACGAAAACGGCATTTATGAATTGACATTCCTCTTTAATGGGGATAATATAAACAATGTATGGGATGGTGTAAATCCAGCATTCCCAGGATGTCAGACATCAACGAGTATCAGTATAGGAATCGGTGGCGGTGGAACGCTCGCCTGTAACGATAATGTAAATGTGAGTGTAGATGCCAATTGTGAAGTAGATTTTACCTGGTACAGTTTGATTGAAGATGATAATGTTCCGCCTTTATTTGAAACACAGTTTACGGATATAGCCGGGAATATTATTTCTGAAGATGATCTTGAAAATTATATAGGCCAGAGTGTAACTTACTCTATCATTGATATCTGTAACGGTAACAGTTGCTGGGGTACACTGAACATTGAAGACAAGTCGATTCCTCAATTGGAATGTGATTGTCCTGTGGGAGGTGAAACCGGTATTGGAGATTACTCTGAAGACTGTACTCTAAGTTGTTATGAGCTGCCGATATTTAAAGAAAAGTATTGGGACAGATTAAGAGATAATCTAATCACCGAAGATTTTGATGACTTCATCGATGATTATGTTAACAGTATATGTGATGATGTAAGTTCAGATCAAATAAGTTTCTACGATGTATACATTGATTTAGATTGTGGTGGAACCTTAATGCAAAGAACATGGTCGGTTAGTTATGATAAAGGCAATGATGTTCAAGGCACAGTAAGTTGTACGTTCGAATATTATTTCGCACCTGTCGGCTTAGAAACGGCAGATACTGCACGCATTGACGAGACAACGGGTGAATTTGTAATTGCTGAAGATAGTTTGGTACTTCCGCTTGAAGTTGTTGAAATGACCTGTGGAGCGGACATATCACCTGAAGCAATTGCTGCGTATTTTGATAACCCGAATACAGAGGATAAAGATACAGACGATAACAGAATCGATCCTGATGAATTGAATATCGATTTAATTGTAGAAAACAATGAAGGTATTCCATATGCTTACCCGCATTATTATATCCAGGGCCGTAATCCATCAGGACCGCACCCTCAGGCTATAAATAATGAAGTGTGTAACATATTGGTTACTTATTCTGATAGTGAAGTAGAAGCCTGTGCAGTAGACTGTGGAGGCAATAGAAAAATATTAAGAAGCTGGACTATTCTGGATTGGTGTGTCGGTGAATACATCAATTATGGCCAGGTTATAAAAGCTGTTGACCAGGAAGGACCAACCATCGATGTACCTGATGCATTTGCAAGTGTAGATCCTTGGAAGTGTTCTGCTGATGTATTATTGCCTCAGCCAGAACATCTTTATGATGATTGTGGGGGACCGGTAACATACTCCATTGGCTTTGTCTCAGGTGGACTACAAGTAATCGGTAATGCAGAAGACGGCTATGTTTTATTAGAAGCAGAAGAAGGTCAGATATACCATGTAGAATATGTGGCCGAGGATTGTTGTGGTAATCTGACAAGTGTATATATCAATGTTCAGGTTACTGACCTTACACCACCTGTCCCGGTTACCAAAGAAAACATTGTAACCAGTCTAAGTAATATCGGCAATCCAATTGACGAGAATCAAGGTATAGCTAAAGTATATGCTGAAGATATTGATAATGGATCCTATGATGGATGTACTGAGGTAGAGTTATCTGTTCGAAGAACAGAAATTGTTTGCCCGGATCAGGATACTCTGTGGAAAGATCACGTCAAATTCTGTTGTGAAGACTTGAACGGAATGGAGTTTGTTGAAATCGATGTTCAATTCAGAGTAAGAGATAGCTACGGCAATGAGAATTTTGCCTGGGCAACAGTTCGACTCGAGGACAAATCTTCAAACACGCAAACATGTCCACCAGATATGATTTTGACATGCGACATGGATTATAATGATTTTACAGTGACAGGTTTGCCGCGTGTATTTGGTGCATGTGGAGAGCTTGAGGTTGTATGTGACTTTGAAGAATTAATAGAAGATACAGAACCGCGTAGAAAAGGACCATTCGATGGTCATTTCAACGACCCACGATATGATGGTGTAGAAGTGCCAGCCTATGACCCTACTTGTGGTTATGGTGCAGTGAGAAGACAATTTAGGTCTTGCAGCAGTTGTGTTCAATGGTTTGTTATTGAGCCAATAGATCCGTTTGATCCATCAACAATTGAGTTCCCAGAAGATGTTATTGTGGACTGCAATGGTGGTGATTATGGTGAACCTAGCTGGGATATTTCGGTATGTGAATTAATCGGTGTCTCACTTGAGAGCGATACATTCAGGTTCGAAGATGGCGCATGTATCAAGATTTTAAATCACTGGAGTGTCATCAATTGGTGTAACTATGATCCTACGGATCCTAACAGTGACGGAAGGTATAATCATACACAAGTCGTTAAAATAATCGACAGTGAGGATCCAGTAATTACCGCAGTAGATAGTTTGATGTATGATGTCGATGATGCTTGCTTGAGCGACGGAGGAGAATTAACTGCACGTGCAAATGATGAAGGTGTATGTGGCTCTGATTGGTTGAAATGGGAATTGACCCTTGACCTTTATGCGGATTGGACCCAAGACTATTTCTACAGCAGTGAGTTACCAGAATATGTGAACGGTATTCCAAACCCGTATTACATTTCTCCTACAGGCAACGATGAATTGGCTGTTGCTGTATTACCGAGTGGAATACCTTCTAGTAAGATATGGCATAGAGCCGTTTGGCGTGTGTCAGATGGTTGTACGAACAGCATGAGTGTTGTACGGTACTTCCAGATTACAGATAAGAAAGATCCTACACCTTATTGCCTGAACTTAAGTACGGCGGTTATGGGTGGAAATGGTCAGGTAGAATTATGGGCTATTGACTTTAATGTTGGCAGTTTTGATAATTGTACTGACAGTGATAATATCATATTTACATTCACGGATGTAGCACCACCAGCTAGAGATGATTCCGAATATGACAGTTCAAGTGATTTGCAATGGTATAACGGTACTTTCTGGTACTTTGATCCGGAGACAGGCGAGTATATGGATCAGGACGACTATTTTGATCTTGATGCGCATCGTTGGGAGCCAGGACTAAGAAGTGCTGCTAAGATATTCACAATGGCAGATGTAGATGCCAGCGGACATGTCAATATTCCAATCTATGCATGGGATGAATGTGGTAACAGAGATTTCTGTATAGTAAATATGCGATTGATAGATAATAATGGCGGCGGCGAAGGAGTTGTTTCCGGTAAAATGGTAACAGAGGAAGGAAAAGGTGTAGAAGATATTTCGGCTGAAGTAAAAAGTGATTTACCAGGATTTCCACGTTATGACCTTACTGACAATCAAGGCAGATTCGCATTCTACAATGTTCCTTTTAATGCAGATTATCTGTTGAATGGAACGAAGGATGATGATTACCTCAATGGAGTTAGTACACTTGATATTTTATTGATACAACGACATATTCTAGGACAGAGTGAATTGGATAGTCCTTATAAAATGATAGCAGCTGACGTTAACCAGGATTATGACATTTCTGCGATTGACCTTATTGAGTTAAGGAAGTTGATCCTGGGAGTCTACAATGCGCTGCCACAGAACAACAGTTGGAAAGCCATCGATGGATCTCAGGCACTTACGACGGACAATCCGTGGATATACAGAGACTATATTGAAATCAATAATCTTGAGAACAATAAAATGGATGCAGATTTCGTCGCTGTAAAAATAGGTGATGTGAATTTGAGTGCAGAACCTCAGAATGGTCAGAAGAAAGAAGCTAATACATTATTGGATATTCTTGAACTTGACTATGAAGATCAATTGTTGAAGAAGGGAGATATCGTTGAACTTCAAATTAAATCGACAACACCAGAATTGTACGGATATCAAATGACTCTTGACGTCCCTGGATTTGAAGTGATTGAAGTAAAAGGAGACCAATTCGATGATGCTCAGACAGCTGTATTTAGCAACAAATTGACAATTAGTCATGCAGGCACAAGCAAGCTTGGAGATGGTACAATCCTAACGATTAGTTTGAAAGCCAATACACCAGGATGGATCGCTGATAGAATACAAGTAAGTTCTGACATTACCAGAGCGGAAGCCTATTTAGGTAATGAATTGAAAGTTGTTGATATTGGAACGGTAGATCAGTCTCAGGAGAGCACGTTCTATTTGTATCAGAATCAACCTAACCCGTTCAAAGCCTTTACGGAAATTGGATTTGATCTGCCTGAAAACGAAAAGGTACGTTTAGAGTTCTTCGATGTATCAGGTCAGAGAATTAGAGTAATTCACCATGATGGTGTTAAAGGATATAATAAGCTTAAGGTAGATCGCACAACGCTAAACAGCAGTGGTGTGATATATTATACCTTGACAACGAAGGAGCATACAGCAACTAAACATATGATTATGATCGAGTAATCATATTGATTTTTGGTTTATTATCAATTGAGGCTGATCAATGCGGATTGATCAGCTTTTTTTATGAAATAACATATTAAAAAAATTAATTAATTATGATTTTAACTATTTGTAAATCATTAATAATTACTAATTTAGCGGCAGTTTACTTCATGAGATCCTTTGGTTACGTCTTCAATACCGAACTGAGAGATGGTATGTGACCAAAAAGATTCGGAGGGCTCTGCTAGGAGCCCTTTTTTTATTTTATACAAGAGGTTATTAATCAGTTGTTTAGAACTGAACAACAGAATTACACACTCATTTCCAATGTGGGGAAAAGCTGCAAAAGACTTAGTAAAGATTATTTAATTGCTTAAACCGGACTAGTACGCTTTCGCGTAAATGACTTTGTGCTTTCCTGGTTGACCGCTCAAAATATCATTTCCATCAGGCTCAGAACCTTCCAATGGTATACATCTGATTGTTGCCTTGGTTAATTCCTTTATCCTGGCTTCGGTCTCATCGGTACCATCCCAATTGGCATGGATGAATCCTCCTTTAGATTCCAGCACTTCCTTGAATGACTCAAAGTCCTTTACTTCACTTGTGTGCTCTTTTCTAAAATCACGGGCGCGTTGGACAAGATTTTCCTGAATTTCAACCAAAAGATCTGCAACATAACGATCAGCGCCTTCTAATGACACAGAACTCTTTTCTTTTGTATCTCTTCTGGCGATTTCAACTTGATTGTTTTCCAGGTCACGCATGCCTATACCGATTCTGACTGGAACGCCTTCCAATTCATATTGAGCAAATTTAAAACCTGGACGCTTTTTCTTGTCTTTATCAATTTTCACAGATATGCCTTTCTCATTTAATTGGGCCTTTATTTTCTCTGCAACCTCAAGAATGGCTTCATTGGGTTTTGGAATAGGCACAATTACGACCTGAGTAGGGGCCAGCTTTGGAGGCAATACCAATCCTTCATCGTCGGAATGGGTCATTACAAGACCTCCTACAAGTCTGGTAGAAACACCCCATGAAGTAGCCCAAACATGTTCTTCCTTGTTATTTTGATCTGCGAATTTTACATCGAATGCTTTTGCGAAATTCTGACCAAGGAAGTGAGAAGTTCCTGCTTGCAATGCCTTCTTATCTTGCATCAGTGCTTCAATAGTGAAGGTCTCATCTGCACCTGCGAATCGCTCACTTGCTGTTTTCGCACCCTTAATGACCGGCATGGCCATATAGTCTTCAGCAAATCTGGCATAGATTTCATGGATAAGTTCGGCTTCCTCCCAGGCTTCCTGTTTGGTAGCATGAGCGGTATGTCCTTCCTGCCATAAAAATTCAGCCGTTCTGAGGAATGGACGGGTACGCATTTCCCAACGCACTACATTGGCCCATTGATTAATGAGCAATGGCAGATCACGGTAGGATTGTATCCAGTCCTTATAAGTATTCCATATTATAGTCTCAGAAGTAGGTCGAACGATTAACTCTTCTTCAAGTTTCGAAGAAGGATCTACAATTACACCTTCGCCATTTGGATCATTCATTAATCGATGATGGGTTACTACGGCACATTCCTTGGCAAAACCTTCAACATGCTTTGCTTCACGACTTAAAAAACTTTTAGGAATGAAGATCGGAAAGTATGCATTGACATGCCCCGTGTCCTTGAACATCGTATCAAGTTGGGCTTTCATGTTTTCCCATATTGCAAAGCCCAGAGGCTTAATGACCATGCATCCTCTAACTGCTGAATGATCCGCCAGTCCGGCTTTCTTTACAATATCATTGTACCATTGAGAATAATTCTCCGATCTCGATGTGATCTCTTTTGCCATTTCTAAATGTTAAAAAGTCAATTTATCTAAAAAAGTGATTCGCAAAAATGACAATTTTCTATGAGAATAGCATTTCCAGGCGTTAAAGCAGAACCTTTGGTATACTAAAAAGTGTTAAATAACTAATAATTGTTAGTTTCCTTGAATCATTAGATCCGTAAGATTGTCAGTATTAGTAGAAACTGGATCTTACTGTTAAAATAATTAACGCTTGTTAAGCCGTTATTTAAAACAGTTTTAACGGAATCAGTGGCTTATTTATAATAAATTCGATGTATTGAAAATGATTGTTATGAAAAGAATACACCTAATCCTTACGATAGCTTTCTTGGGCGCTTTCACAACGCTGCAAGCACAATTCGACGACCTTTATTATAACCCTTCCGACGTGATCTATGAAGAAGAGGTCTATGTCGAGGATTATAATTATGATGATGAATATGGTTACGAGGATCCAGACTATGCAAATGGTGTGTATAATTACTGGGATGACTATGACAATTATTATGGGACTAGAATTAGGAGGTTCAACAGAACTTACGTGAACCTGGGATACTATTCTACCTTTGGGTGTAACAATTTCTTCTATGATCCATGGGATATTTACTACAATCCATACGGTGGTTACAGGGGAACAAATATTTATTTCGGATTCTCTTTTGGTCCACCTGTCTGGGGTTGGAACCGGGGTTGGAACAACTGGGGATGGAACAGATGGAACAGATGGGATAGATGGCACAACAACTGGGGATGGAATAACGCCTGCGTAGGTGGCTGGGGTAACAATTGGTACGGTGGAGGTTATTGGGGCAATGGCTGGGCCGGCGGTGGCTGGAACAACGGTTGGAACGGTGGCGGTTGGAATAACGTCAATGTTATCAATAACAATGTCTATGCAACGAATAATCCGAAAGGCACATACTATGGTTCACGTCGAGGGGGTTCAACCAGCAGTTCTGTAAAAGGTGAACGACCGCCAGGCAGATCAACTGGTAGAGATATAACAACAACCAATCATTCCCTTGGAACAATAGATAACAATGGAACAATTGTCAAAGAGAAACAAATTAGAGGCAAGTCCGAACCAGGCCTTGCAGCCAATACGAGCTCTGCCAGAGTATTGACTAATAATGAGACTAGTCCGCGATTGGCTAAGCGACCAATTGGTGTTGCTGAAAACGAAAGCCCATCACCTAGAGGTGTAACCAAGACATCACCTACACGCAATAGCGCAAGTGGATTGAGTTCCAGAAATACGAGTCCAAATCCAAGACGCGTTGAAAGATCTACAGAAAGGCCTTCAAGACGGTCTTATGCAAATGAGTCCAGATCTAGAAATACGAGTCCAAATCCGACACGTGTGGAAAGGTCTTCTGAGAGACCATCCAGAAGAGCGTACGGAACATCTTCAAGAGCAAGTGAAAGAAACACAAGTCCTGCACCTGCTCGTGTAGAACGACCTAGTACCACATCGACAAGAAAATCTTATTCAAACAGCAATAGCAACAGTAATAGACAACAGTCTGTCAGACCAAGCTCAAGA
>JABDJE010000189.1 GCA_013002625.1 Saprospiraceae bacterium
CAAGGTGATTGCTCAAGGTGCTGATGAACTCGAGATTTCATTCAACGCCAACGTCAGAGGAATTGCGCCAGGACAGAGTGCTGTGGTCTATGATGGAGCTGATGTAATTGCGGGTGGAATAATTAAAAAGAAATAATTGACTATATTCGTATGATATTATTTAATTATGTATAAGAGATTGCATATCAAGTATTTAACTTCCGCATTTCTTTTGGTCTTGATTTTTTCATCTTGTCAGGATGATGGGACAACCGTACCGGATGACGGTACATTTGGATATAAGTATTATCCTGTCGCTATGGGCAAGTATTGGATTTATCAGGTTGATTCTACAATTTATGATGACGCGGGTGCTAATGTAATTTCAAGCAGTTCTTATGTAAAGGAAGAGATTGTTGACTTCTTCATCAATGAATTTGATGACACCACCTTTGTTTTGAACAGATCCATCGCAAAGAATCTTAATGATGAATTCACGACCACGGACGCATGGACAATTGAAAAGAATGAGTTTATGGTTGCAAGGACTGAAGAGAACCTAAGGTTTGTGAAACTGGTTTTCCCAGTTGGCCTTGACCGGAGATGGAAAGGGAACCAGTTTGATGAATTGATTGCAATCGATGTCGCCGGAGAAAGCATTCAGGTTTATAAAGATTGGGGTGATTATGTTATTGTAAATGAGGGTCAGACTTTAAATACAGATAGTTTGCAATTTAAAGAAGTCATTGAAGTCTTGCAGGGTGATGCCACCAATGAAATTGAAAGACGTTATGCCAAAGAGTACTTTGCCCCAGATATTGGCATGATTAAAAAAGAGATGATTATTCTGGATACGCAATGCATTTTTTGTCCGGGTGAGTCATGGGAGGAAAAAGCAGAAGCCGGATTTATATTAAGCCAAACATTAATTGAATACAATTGATTCCGAATCCCCAGTCTATACACAAAATCGGTCAGTCCCTTAAGACACATGGCAAGGAAGGCTATCTTCGAATTGATATTGAAGCGCACTATTTGAAGGATTTATCTAATGCACGTGCAATTTTCATTGACTTGGAAGGATCCCGCGTGCCATTCCTAATTGAAGACGTTAAAATTAAAAACCAGGTTCTTGTAAAACTTGATGCTGTCAACGATCCAGAATCGGCTAACCCACTTCAGCTCAAAAGTATATTTTTGCATGAATCAGACTTATCCGAAGTTCCAAAAGTCATTTCTTCCCAAGTAGAAATGTTGGTAGGGTTTCAACTTAAAGATCAAAACGATCAAGATAAAGGGCAAATTGAATCTTTAGAGGAATATCCACATCAATTGATGGCTATGATTATGCAGGGTGATCGCTCTTTTCTTTTGCCTATCCATGAAGAGATGATCATGGATATCAACCCAAAGGAAAAATGGCTTCAACTGAAATGGCCACAAGGCATTGAGGATGTTTAATACCTTCCTGAAGTCAAGCCAATCCGCCAGGGCTTATATTTCAGGGGAATCAAACTTACATTATGGTTGTAGGGGCATTTAGAGTCTTGAATTATTATACCCATTTGGATTAATTCGATTTTCAAACAATGACTGTAATCTTCTTTTAATCGTGTCCAGGCTTCCTGCATTTCTTGTGACCAATAAATATCATCAATTACGACCACTTTACGCTGCTGTCCATTATTCATGATGGCACGCACCTTATTTACGGTGGCATCATAACTGTGATCTCCATCAATAAATGCAAAATCTACAGTTTTTACGATGTCCGAATGCTCCGCGAAGAAACTGTCAAAGGAGCTATTGAAAACGCTTATGCGGGAATTAATTTTCAGATTACCAAACAGTTCTTTGGCGTGTTTGATTAGATTGGAATCTGCATCGATGGTATAGACTTGACCACTTTGATGCGCATAGCTCAGATAGGAAGTAGCTATTCCAAGATTAGTACCTAACTCCAGTATGTGCTGAGGTTGAAAATATTTCACCAGATTAAAAAGAAATCTGCACTTCTCTTTTGAGGAGCTTGCCCGCCTGACAATTTGCGATATCGTAAGCGCTTTCCCGTTTTCCTGACCAGCACCCAAATCTATCCGTTTAATTGTCTCACTACTTCTTCTGTATCGCTCCCGATAAGGTTCAATCTCTCCAAAAGCATAGTACATCTGGTTTTCCATAAGATGTGATACGATACCGTACAAGTAAGGACTGTGGATGTCGTAAATCGTACAAGCATTAATGTAATACTTTATAAAAGCTTTTAGCTGAAACTTTTTCATTAATATTACGAGGATTAACTATCTGTAATAGACTGATAATGAATTATTAATTAATTAATTTTACAAGATAAATATTTTGCGTGGATGAAGTGGATATTACTATTGAGCGTATCAATTATTAGCTACAATTTAAAAGCACAAGTACCTGCCGTCTTTATTGAATCCAGTAATGTTCTTGGCGTATCAAGTAAAAATGCAGCTTTGGCAAAGGCTATTGTTGATATGAATGGAGATTTCAGAGATGACATTTTGACCATGGACAAGGATTCGGTATACCTCGAAATTCAAATGAACGATGGTCAATTATTTAAAAAAGTATTCGCACATCCCCTAGAAAAAGGGCCTTTCACCATCAATGCCGGCGATCTGGATAATGATGGTTTAAATGATTTCTTGCATGCCGGCTTTTATGATGATATAAATATTTTTCACAACCAAGGTGATTTTGATTTTGCTAAAATGCCAGCAACGGGTGAATCAATTTTCGCACAAGGATCCAGTCTCTTTGACATAAATAATGATGGTTGGCTTGATGCTGTAATAACGCATGATGATGCTGCAAGTATAGTATTGTTGAATGATGGTCAGGGGACTCTAGTCAAAGAAGATCTCATTGACTTCACGACCACCCCAGCTTCCGATAACTCCGGCAACTACTCAGCAATCTGGGTGGACCTCAATCAGGACAACCTACTTGATATGTACATTGCTAAATGCAGAGCAGGTGTTTCGGACCCCAATGACCCGAGAAGAATAAATATGGCCTTCATCAACAATGATGGTTCATTTACCGAAATGGCAACAGACATGAACCTTGATATTGGTGAACAAAGTTGGTGCACCGACTCAGGGGATCTCGATAATGATGGCGATATGGACATGGTCCTTATAAATCATGATGCCCCACACATGATATTGGAAAACAAAGGTGATGGTCAATTTGAACACCATATTAATTTCACTGATAGAGGTCCCTTTACGACCTATGATCTTGAAGTGGCTATACAGGATTTCAATAATGATGGTTGGCAGGACATTTTGATTGGCGGGACTAAGGATTATCTTTTGATTAACGAAGGGGGGCTCCAGTTCAAGAGATACGACAATCCATTTGGTTCAAAAAATGCAAGCGCATTTGGCGTTGGAGA
>JABDJE010000222.1 GCA_013002625.1 Saprospiraceae bacterium
GGCTTAGTCTAATCGGACTGCACTGGATAAAAGAAGGAAAATCCACTTTTGGCAGTGATAAGAATTCTGATGTCATATTGGCCGAGCATTTACCAGAGAAGCTGGGACAGTTGAACTATTTTGAGGGTGAAATGGATTTTGCACTGGACCCATCAGCTACGCCTGAAACTCATTCGGATCCATTTAAATTAATGCAGAATAATTCCTTGACGAACCAAGTGATTAGCTACGCCTCTTTTCAAGCTTATCTAATTAATAGAAATGGGAAATTTGGACTTAGAATGAAGGATAGTTTGGCTGAAACTCGTTTATCCTTCGAAGGGCTTAAATATTTTCCTTACAGAGATGAGTTTGTGGTAAAAGCAAAGGTAATGGAAGCTAATACCGATACAATAATGATTGAAAATGTATTAGGCATGTTTACCTCCACGCCAGTGGCAGCGAACTTACAATTTGATATAAATGGAAAGACTTATGATTTGATCGCACTTGATGGAGGGCCTGACGACTATTTCGTAATATTCGATGATCTAACATCAGGCCTTCAGACTTATGGAGGCGGTCGTTATATCGATGTGCGAAAGAAGAAAAATGCTGAAGGATTCGTAATTATTGATTTCAACAGAGCCTATAATCCACCTTGCGTATTTACAGATTTTGCGACCTGCCCGCTACCACCAGAACAAAACAAATTAGATGTAGCTGTAAAGGCAGGTGAGCTTTCATCGCATTAAGCGCTCTCATAATTCAACTTCATGATGATTTTTGCGCCGCCCATTTGAGGCAGTACGCTTTCTTTTTGTACCAGAATAGCTTGGTCATCGATGCTGATGTAGTAATCCATCTTTTTTGTGCTGCCTTCCAAGGCGCTCAGCTGGATATGGTGACATCGATATTGATCAATCGTAACTTCCCCAACGGAGTTTATTTCATAAATCACAAAAGCCTGTTGTTGAGCATCAAACACTCTTATGGTATTTTGATTAAGATTTTCAAAATCAAGACATGACAAATAGATATCCAAATGTGCGCCATCTGTAATCGTAGTTCCTTCAATGTCTAAATTGATTTCATTTAGGCGTCCATTAATATTATACTTTCCATACAAGACTGAAGATGAACTATCGATTTCTATTTCAACAGGATCCTGGCTTATCGTTCGTCGTTCCAGACTCATGTTTTGAATGTCACATACAGCGAGATCACGCATATCACCCATTGGAGATTCCGCAGATTCCTGAATGGTTAAATGGGTGTCAGTAGCTTTAACCTCTCTTGTCTGTGTAAATTCCATATTCTGACCTTGAATTTCCAAAGATAGATTGTAGTGTAATGTACCCTCAGATGGTCTTTTAACAATAGCTGGGTTAGATTGTAATCGCATGCTGTCCGTGACTATTGTAGGCATTTTCAAAGCATTTATATCTACTGTTGCAATACGGATTATGGTTTGTAATTGTTCTGGTACGTTTTCCTGATAACGACCTCCAAGATGCTTTGCCAGAAAGGCTTCCATCACTGCGATAAATGACATATTGTTGTCGGGATTCGCAAAGCCATGCCCCTCATCTGGAAAGTTCAAGTATTCTACTGCAAGCCCAAGGTCGCGCATAGCGATAACAATTTGATCTGACTCGCTTGTCTTTACCCTAGGATCATTATCGCCTTGAGCAACAAGAAGAGGCGCTTTAATATTTTGGGCATGAAAGAAAGGCGATTGTCTCTGTAACTGGGCCTTACCTTCTTCAGTAGTAGGGTCACCCATTCTCTTGTGAAACATAACACGTGCTGACTCCCAATAAGGTGGAATAGTTTCCAGCAGTGTGAATAGATTGGATGGTCCAACAATTGAGACACCTGCGGCATAGACCTCAGGTGTAAAACTTAATCCTGCCAGCGTAGCGTAACCGCCATAGGATCCCCCCATAATGGCAATCTTATCGGATTGCGCGATTCCTTTCTGTATAAGATATTGTGCGCCTGCGGTTAGATCATCCTGCATTTTTTGACCCCATTCATTGATCGCTGCATTTAAGAATGCTTTACCATATCCTGTAGATCCTCTAAAATTGGGTTGAAGGACAACATAGCCACGGTTTGCCAGAAACTGTGCATAACCATTGTAGCCCCAGTAATCTCTTGCCCAGGGTCCACCATGTGGAAATATAACGGCAGGCAAATTTTTCGGGTCTGCAACATCCGGTATGGTTAGATAGGCAGGAATCTCTAGCCCATCTATTGAATTATACTTAATGGACTGCATCGGCACTAGAGCCACATTTTCCAATTCGGGACGTGGAGCATATTGAAAAACTATAGATCTGCCCGCCCTTTCGAAAGTATATGCTTTACCCGGGTCAGTATCTTTGTGAACAAAAATGATCCATTTAGATTCATCCTCTGTCAGGGATGTAATGTCTATTTCGTAATCTGGAAATTGAGATTTCAGATATTGATAGTCTTCTCTGAAGGGTTCATTTTTCCACAGTATTTTCTTTTGATCTGCCAAGTATACGGTAGCGATGAGTTCATCTGTCAGGTCAGAAAATATTGCATTTTCCAAATCCACATAATTGTCAGGGTCTGACTCAATAAACTGCAATGTTTCCAATTCAAAATTATAAAGATATAACCCAGTAAAATTTACGTCTCCGATATTAGAAACCACATAGACATTGCCTGCTTTATCAAATCTAATAGGCGCTACATTTTCTTCGAGGCTTGCCTGAAGAATTCGTTGTGGTTTGCCGTCTTTTAAATGGAAGATTTCTGAGCCACCGGTCTCATTTGATTTGCTTAGAAGTTGGAGTTTATCTTCAAGATCAAAGTAAGCTCCAGTCCAATTGTTGTCATTTTGCAATAAAAGTGTGCGTTCTCCTGTCGGAATATCAATCGAATAGTAGTCATGCCATGCTGTATCGCGATCATTGATTGCTACAAAGAGTTTATTGTGATTTGATTTGGGTACATGTAGAATATATGCTGTAATGTTTTCGTAAGGAGAAAGGTCTCTGGATTTTGGTATAAATCCTGCTTCCGCGTCGGTAGGTTGCACAGCATAGATATGGAAGTTTTCATCACCTCCTTTATCTTGAGAATATAATAAGTATTGACTATCTCTACTCCAGAAAAAACTACGGATGGGTCTGTTTGTATCATCTGTAAGCGGTAAGGCTTCATCAAAGTCCTGATCAAAAGATTTGATCCAGATGTTCATTATACCATTATAGGGTTTGATAAAAGCTATGAACTGACCATTGGGACTAATTTGGGCGCCGGAGATTTCAGGATTGCCAAAGAATACCTCTCTGTCAACTAAAGGGCTAAGATATTGCATTGTCTGCTAGGGTTTATTTTGAGTTTCGGTTTAATGCCATCAGTTTAGATTCACGAAGGAAAATATAGAACGCGGTTGTTCTTGCCATGAACCAACCGTAGTATCCATCCAGGAAGCCCAACCTCAGGAAATATTCAACGATGAATTTCCAAATCGGTTTTATGATTACCCGGAAATAATTTGACTTTAGACCTTTGTTGTACCTATGCGTGGCTGCGATTGTACTGTGATTGTTGACTGTAACCATTCTGTCGTGGATGTCATCATAGCAATCGTGCAATAGAAGACCTTTTAACCTAGTTCCTTTTGTGCCGTCAAGTCCTTTTATTAAATCATGTGGGGGATTGCCAGTACATAGGGTTGTCCCTTTTTTAAATAATCGAATAATTCGATGCGGAAACCATGAACCATGTTTGATCCAGTAGCCACCAATATTACTAAGCCTATTCAGGTAGTAATGATCGAATTGTGGATCCGACTTGATCGCTGCAATTTCGTCGGCCAGAGCTTCACTCAAATATTCATCAGCATCCATAGCAAGCACTAAGTCATGACTTGCATGCTGTATTGATAATTCACGTTGGCCAATATATCCCAGGAATTCATGATAATGGATTTTAGCACCAAGTGTTTGGGCGATCTCAACAGTCTTATCTGTGGAATAGGAGTCCAGAACTATAATTTCATCACTACAGGTTTTAACAGATTCAATACACTGCTGTATTTTATCCTCTTCATTATAGGTCATTATTACAGTTGATAACTTCATTGGACAGCATGCGGTTGTACTTGCCAGTTTTTTATTGAAAACAAGATAATAAAGATATAAACTGCTACACCAATTTGAGCTTCGATGGTGTGTTCAACCATAAATGAAGCGAAAAATGAAAGATGTGTTGCTGTTAGTAAAAAGTCCTTCCAACCTTGCATGTATACCAATGGCAAACATGTTAAAAAGATAAAGATGATTAATCCGGGTATTCCGGCCACTGTAGAGGTAAGGATATATTGATTATGAGGTAAAAGTTCCAGGCCTATCAAATCAGGGTAATGATCTTTCAAATACGCATTGGTGTCATCCATAAGATCACCCATGCCTACGCCCAGTATTGGATTTTCTTTTGTTAATTCAATCCCTGCAATTATACTTCCTAACCTTCTTGAGTCTGATAATTCACGAATGTTATTGTTCTTTGAGAATTCCTCTATGCTGTATTTTGTATATGCTATTTTATTTTGAATGGTGGGAACAAAATTAATCGCAAGGATTATCCCGACAAGGCCTGCCACTACCAATGGTATTAACCACTTGATTTTGCCTGATGTTCTGAGATAATAAAATACTGTACATGCCAGGATTACATATAAAGTCATAAGCCCACTGCGTACGGCGAGCAGATGAAGGTAAGCGATCAATAATAAAGCAATAACTGCTAGTGCGGGTTTTAAATATTTTAGGCCGAGTACTTGTGGTTTTATCCACATGTACAAACTCATCAATACCGCTATGCTGATCATAATACTGTATCGTATATGGTGGATGGGTGTCGGGATTATTTGGCCTCTCTTATATATTTCGATATAGTGGTCAAAATCCGCCAGGAACATGGCTACAGACCAAAGAGAGGAGATAAACATCATCCCAATAAAAAACAGCATCAATCTATGCATTATTTTTTCACTTAATCCCCGCGTTGCAGCAAATGCAAAAGGCAAAAAGAAGAAGGGTAGTTTAATGCGCATTTGATGAAGGAAGTAATCTGTGTTTTCAGACCATAATCCGGTTATAAGATATAGGAAGAACACCATTGTGACGGCAACGAATGCTTTGTTAGAAATGAAGGACTGCCATTTAGATTTTAGATCTCCGCCCCACAACGCGCCAAACAGGAAGAAGATCATTCCAAGAGAAATCATAAACCTGGAATAGAGTAATCCAATCGTCAGACATGCAAATGCAAATTGAAATATATGACTCTGCGTTACTCTATCCATGAATATTAATGGCTTTGATTTGCTGAAGCAATAAATTGAGGATTTAATAAATTCTCCTTGTTGTAGACAACAGGTGTATTGGTTTCTGCCTGATACACGGTGCCGCCTGCTTCCTCCAGTATTATTTGTGCAGCCGCGGTGTCCCATTCCATGGTAGGTGCCAGGCGAGGATAAATTTCTGCATCTCCATTTGCAATAATTAAAAATTTCAATGAGCTGCCTGTAGACACTTTTTCAGGACTACAGAACTGGTCCATGAAAGCTTGTGTGGCCTCATTCAGATGAGATCTTGAACAAACTATCCTAAGGCCCTCGTCATCCTTGTGATAATTGTTTACTTGTAATTGCTGAGGACCGGATTCAAGT